>CAZLYS010000493.1:0-4458 GCA_964563415.1 uncultured Halomicronema sp. | reverse complement strand
TGTAATATCCAGACCCTAAAAGAGTTTTACATGGTGTGCAGGTAGGTTCTTGATGGATTGCCTGCACGCTTTTTGCGTGGACAGTTGGTTTAGGGCTATAGCAGAATGCGGAATGCCGAGGTCGGAATGCGGAATTGAAAGGCTTGCCATCAATGGGTTTCAACAATTCCGAGTGACCGGAGCAAACTGCGGCTCGCTATAACAGGTCTCCCATTAACAGGTCGCTCTAAAGATGCATGAGCATCCCCTGATGTCTACGATTTTTAAGTTCTCTCATTGAGGCAAAGCCGCTACAGCACTTTAACGTAGGTTTTGCCAGTTAGACGCGTCGGTTATGTCAGAGTGAGCGATCGCAGCCCTGGCATGAGCTGGCTAAACGCGACCCCACGATGACTTAGGCGATCTTTATCAGCCTGACTCATCTCAGCAAACGTTTTCTGGGCCACGGGCACATAAAAGATGGGGTCGTAACCAAATCCCCCTTCACCTCGCGGCGCGATTGCGATTTCCCCCCGACAGATTCCTTCAGTTTCTAGCGCAATGGTGCCATCAGGCTGGGCTAGAGCGATAGCACAGACAAATTGGGCCGCTCGATTATCGTTATCGGCTAATTCCTTCAACAGCCGTTCAATCCGCTCGGCATCAGTATTTGCATAGCGCGCGGTGTAGAGGCCAGGAGCCCCATCAAGGGCATCTACCATCAACCCCGAGTCGTCCGCGATCGCCCACTGCCCGGTTGCTGTGGCGACTTCTGACGCCTTTAGCCGGGCATTTTCTAAAAAGGTGGTGCCCGTTTCGTCAACGTCAATTTCGGGCGGCTTGAGGGCTAACTGCCAACCCAAATCAGCCAAATAAGTGCGCATTTCTTCTAACTTGCCAGGGTTGCCAGTAGCGACGATAACGGTAGGCATGAGCGAGATCGATGAAGGCTACTGTTTGGTATAGCAGATCGTAGGCGGCCGCGTGATCGGCCCATTGGAGAATAGCGACTTGATTCAGAAATGACTTTTCAAAAGTGAGCGGTCTGCCTATGATGTCTGCTTGTGCAGGCAGAGGTATGAGCGTGGCCCCGTCCCAAACAGTCGTCGTTAAAATCGGCACATCGAGTCTCACTAAAAAGACTGGACATCTCGCAATTGCCGTCATCGCAACCCTGGTAGAGACACTCTGTGAGCTCCAAAATGCTGGCCATCAGGTGATTCTCGTTTCTTCGGGGGCAGTTGGGGTGGGCTGTGCACGGCTCAGTTTGACCGAGCGCCCCAAAACAATGGCCATGAAGCAAGCCGTAGCGGCCGTGGGGCAAGGGCGACTGATGCGGGTTTACGACGACTTTTTTGCAAAGCTAAATCAGCCGATCGCCCAAGTCTTACTCACGCGCACGGATCTGGTACAGCGATCGCGCTACGTCAACAGCTATCGAACGTTTCGCCAATTACTGCAACTTCAAGTCATTCCCATCGTGAATGAGAACGACACGGTCGCGATCGAAGAACTCAAATTTGGCGATAATGATACCCTTTCAGCCCAGGTGGCCAGTTTAGTCGGAGCCGATTGGCTATTTCTCCTCACCGACGTAGATCGTCTCTACTCCGCTGACCCACGCTCGAATCCCGATGCCCAGCCCATTCATATTGTTGAGCATGTGGAACAGTTGGAAGATTTACAGGTCAAGATTGGCGATCGCGGTAGTCAGTGGGGTACTGGGGGCATGCTGACCAAAATTGAAGCCGCTCGCATCGCGGCGAACGCGGGTGTGAGGACTGTGATTACCGACGGCCAACATCCTGAGAACTTAGTCAAGATTCTCGCAGGTGAATCTCTCGGCACCCAGTTTTCACCCAAAAAGACGGTAGCTAATGCTCGTAAACGCTGGATTGCTCAAAGCCTAATACCGGCAGGCAAACTCTATCTTGATGCGGGGGCAGTTAGAGCGATTCAGCAAGGAGGAAAATCCTTGCTGCCTGCAGGCATCACGGAAATTGAAGGAGAGTTTGAGCAGCGATCGGCGGTACAACTCTGTGACGCTCAAGGGCGAGAAATTGCTCGTGGCATCGTGAATTATAGCCAAGCTGAGCTGATCCAAATTATCGGACATCAATCAGAAGAAATTCCCCAAATTTTGGGCTATGCCAGCAGTGACACCGTGGTACATCGAGATAACCTCGTCATTTCACAGTCTGCTTAAGTTTCTCGATACAAAGACGGGAACAGTAATAGTGAGCAATCGGTTAAAACTGTTCAAAGTCTGATGAGCTTCTTAGCCATGAGCTCTAATACTCAGCCTCAGGACCCTACCGATTTGCATCGCCACGTGAACTGTTAAGCCTGCAGCGTGCCCCTAGGGCAATGCCGCAATGTCAGGCCCTATGACCTGGAGATTATCTACATGTCAATCGATAAACCGAAAATATTAGTGACGGGGGGAGCTGGTTATATCGGCTCCCATGCAGTGCTGGCGTTAGAGGCAGCAGGCTATCCCGTGGTGATTTTAGACAGCTTGGAATATGGGCATAAAGAGCTGGTCAAGCAGCACCTAAAGGCGGAACTGATTCAAGGTAAAACGACAGATCGCGCCCTTCTGGATCAGATTTTTCAAACCCATGACATCGGCGCAGTGATGCACTTTGCGGCTTATATCGCCGTGGGAGAATCGGTCGAAAAGCCTGCTGAGTACTACCACAACAATGTGGTTGGCACATTGACCCTGTTAGAAGCGATGCTCGCGGCAGATGTCAAACAGTTTGTCTTTTCCTCTACTTGTGCGATTTACGGCCCGCCGAAAACCGTGCCGATTCCCGAAGATCATCCCAAAAATCCCATTAGTCCTTACGCGTCTAGCAAGCTGATGGTGGAGGAGATGCTGAAAGACTTTGCCGCCGCCTATGGTTTGAGTGCGGTCGTGTTCCGCTACTTCAACGCGGCAGGGGCTGATCCGGAGGGGCGTCTGGGCGAAGATCACCAGCCGGAAACCCACTTGATTCCCTTGGTGCTGCAAGCTGCTTTGGGTCGCCGAGAAAACATCGCCATGTTTGGCACCGACTACGACACCCCCGATGGCACCTGCATTCGCGACTACATCCATGTAGCTGATTTGGCCTCTGCCCACGTCCTCGGGGTGGAATATCTGATGCAAGGCGGCAATACGACGTTTATTAATCTAGGGAATGGCAATGGTTTTTCAGTTCGTGAGGTGATTGAGACGGCACGGCAAGTTACAGGCGAAGAGATTGTAGCGGTGGAACGCGATCGCCGCCCTGGGGATCCGCCTCGTCTGATCGGCAGCAGCGATCAGGCTCGTAATATGCTGGGCTGGCAACCCCAATATCCTGATCTGGAATCAATCATTGCTCATGCCTGGCAGTGGCACCTTTACCGACATGGAAAGGTTTAAGCTGTCGAAGAGAGAGAGCAGCGATTATCTTCAACATCAAGCAATCGGGTTAGAGGCAAACGCTTGCCGTAGCCATCCGACTGCGGTGGAGCAAGATCGCTAAATATAGCGGCCTCAGAGCCACAGTTTTTCGATACTAGCTAACCATTTGTGAATTCTCTGACAGCGATTGGGCCTCTGACAAGGTTTGTGACCATTGAAGTCATCGCTCAGGCTATTCATAAATGGATCCGGCGTCTTCCAACTGCCTCATTTCGCGAGATTCGCCCTAGCCGAAGGAAGGTGATAAGCTGGCTGCGCACTGCCATTTTCCATCGGTAAAACTGCTCTGTGTCTGACGTTAAACCCACGCGATCGCTCGCCAATATCGCCACGATAGTGGCCGCTGCTACGCTGATTAGTAAAATCTTTGGGCTCGTGCGGCAGCAAGCAATCGCAGCGGCATTTGCCGTGGGGCCAGTGGCCGATGCCTATAACTTTGCCTACGTAATTCCCGGCTTTTTGTTGGTGCTGCTGGGGGGCATTAACGGCCCGTTTCACAGTGCCATTGTGAGTGTCGTGGCCAAGCGCGATCGCGATGAGATTGGCCCACTGGTGGAAACGATCAGCACCCTGGTCACAATGATTTTGCTGGCTGTGGCCGTCGGCATGGTGGTGTTTGCTGCCCCGATTATCGACTTTGTGGCGCAAGGCTTGAGTGATACAGAACCCGCAGCGCGGGCGATCGCCATTCGTCAGTTGCAAATTATGGCTCCCATGGCGGTGTTTGCTGGCCTGATTGGCATTGGCTTTGGCACGTTAAATGCTGATGACCAATACTGGTTGCCCTCCGTCAGTCCCATGTTTTCTAGCGTGGCGGTGATTGTGGGCTTGGGACTGCTGTACGCCGCGATCGGCAGCGACATGACTCAACCTGACTACTTCATGGTGGGAGGCATGGTGCTGGCGGGTGCGACCTTACTGGGAGCAGTCATGCAGTGGGTGGTACAGATTCCCGCCTTGTGGCGATCGGGCCTCGGACGACTGCGGTTGCGGTTTAACTGGCGTGATCCCGGTGTGCGGGACGT
>CAZLYS010000492.1:0-4460 GCA_964563415.1 uncultured Halomicronema sp. | reverse complement strand
AATGGTACAGAAGAAGGCTTTGGCAATGGTGCCCAAATCGCGACCATTGAGGGTGCTCCCGTACTCGATGCCGATAGTTTTACTCTGCAAGCCTAAGTGGCTGAAACTGCTATGGAGACTAGGGGAGATCTGGTTGGCTAAGGCTCCCCTAACCATAGCCGGATAAGACACGTAGGATTGGTAAAGTTGAATCCGGTAATCGCTCTCTAGTTGCCCAAATCTTAAGACGATCGGATTCAACTTTTACCCCAAATAGCCGCTATCAAGCTTTTGCCCAGAAGTCTGAAACCGTGAATTTGACTTAATATGGCCGCGTAGTAATCTCAGGTATGGATGTGTTGGTGCAGCGACCTGTTATTTCCCATGACCCATGGCTCGTTTTACTGAAAATGCTTCCGATGCTGAGCTCGTTGAGCGCTTAAGAAGTGGCCATCAAGATGCGCTTAGGCTGTTATATCAGCGCTACAGCAGTTTGGTTTACACCATTGCCCTCAGAATGCTGAACAACACTAGTGAAGCAGAAGATTTGACTCAAGATGTGTTTTTGAACTTTTGGAAACAAGAAAAATTTGACCCCAACCGGGCGGCCCTCAGCACCTACTTGTGTGTGATCACTCGGAGTCGGGCTTTGAATCGGATCAAGCATCGGGGCAGTCGGCAGCGATCGCTCGACAAACTCCAGGCGATGCCCCCACCAGAGCTAACGGCCTCGACCCCGCTCGAAAATGCCTCCTTAGAAGAGCAACAGCAAGCCCTCAAACGGGTAATGGCCGAACTGCCAGATCAACAACGGCGAATTCTGGAAATGAACTTTTATCAGGGTGTGAGCCAGTCGAATATTGCACAGCAGCTAAATTTACCATTGGGTACAGTTAAGACGAATGCTCGTCAGGGACTGATTACCCTACGACGACTGCTAAACGGCGCGGTCGAGCGAGTGGAAACAACATGACACAGTCACTATCCAACGAAGAACAAGCATTAGCCGCCGGGTATGTCTTGGGAGACCTGACTCCTGAGGAAGAAATCCAGGTTGCGCAACTGTTGGACACGAATCCAGCCATGCGGAAAGAAGTAGACGCACTACAAGTGAGCCTACAACTCATTCCTCACGCTGCGGATATGGTCATGCCGCCCACTCATTTAGAAGATCAAGTGATGGCCGCCTATGAGGCCAGTGAAGCCGGTACGGTAGCTGTTGACCGGAGCCTGACCACTCGTCGGTCATGGTCTTGGGCTAAGATTATGGCAATGTTGTCGATTCCGGCACTGCTGTTGCTCGCCATGGATAACTTTCGCCTCAGACGGCAGTTTAGTCTCGCTCAGAGCGATCGCAACCCCGAAGTCGCGGCCATTTTGCAGCAGCCTCAAAGTCGCCTGGTATCACTTCAGGGTAACGACTCCGGGGGGACGCTGCTGTTTACGCCGGGTCAATGGGAGCAAGTGGTTGTCTCCGTCACGGACTTGCCGCCGCTGCCGCCCGATCAGATTTACCGTATGTGGCTAACGCTGGACAACGGAGAGCTATTTTTCTGCGGAGAGTTTACAACCGACGAAAATGGCTCAGTGTTTATTACCTTGAATCCCACTAACAGCATTCCTCAAGGGGTCAAGGCTCAGGAGGTGTTCGTCACCCAGGCCAGCACTACCGATCCTTTGGATACCGTCGGCGAGCCGATTATTGTCGGTGAGATATAACAGCGATTGGCGAATCTGCGGTCTGCCCACTGTCCGCCGTACTCAATTTTTGAGCTTTCCTAACGTTGCTGCTGAATCGGGTGCAGATAAGGGGCGATCGCTTCCTGCCCTATCTCACAAGCCCGCTCATCTACTGCCAGCAAGTCATCCCCAAAAATCACCTGGCCAATCGGCACCCCATTGCCGACGTCGGGTCGCCAGTCACGGCTGATGAACTTTTGGTCACAGTCCACCACGGCACCGTCGAATAAATGGCCAATGGTGAAATAGATATCCTGCAAGATTTCCGGCACCGAGGGGCGATGGAGTTGGCCTCGTGAATGGGTACTACGAGCCTGGTATTTGGCGCGGGGAAAAAGACCATAAAGATTTTTGAGAGAGGCGGAAATCAGCGATCGCTCCTTCAGCGTCGTTTTCTTAAATGCCCCGACCGAAATGCGACAGTCCACCGTTTGCAACAGCTTTGGAGCCCATAGGGTTTTGAAACGTACCGGATTCGCAGCTCGATTGGGATATTCCAGCAGCTCTAGGGTGTCGGCATCCAAAAGCTGCATCTTTTCATCCAGCAGATCATAGACGCCTAACTTGTCCATGCTGTCGGCAAACGGTACCTTTGAGCACACCCCCTCGACAATGAAAATTTCAGCCCTTGGGCTGGCCTGCCGCAGGCCTAGCAACACCTGCTGCAACACCGTCATACTCACCGTGGCGGGCGGCCCCACTGGATATCCCAAATTGGGCTTAATCAAAATGGTTTGGGCGTTGATTGCAGCGGTTGGCGGAGTGTAGACAAACTCAGCGGTGGGCACTGTGGTGACAGCAGCGATGGGGGTTGCAGGCATAACAAGAAAAATCAGTTGGCCCTTTACGATACTCCACCAGCGTAACGAGAGTTTGGGAACGACAGCAGGCGATCGCGGAGGTCAAACCGTTGATTCTGGCACCATCGCTCGTTGTTAACGTTGCTCTAATACCAATTCTCTAAAATCGGGCTACACATCTGCTAAATGGAAAGATCCCCCTCAATCCCCCTTAAAAAGGGGGAAACCCTGAAAGTAGCCCCTTTTCTAAGGGGGCGGCGACAGCGGGGGATCCTCAATCTGTAGCGCTATTTTGCAGAATTGATATAACCCCTCTAAAAGAACCCCCCAGCTTGTCCCAAAAAGTCGGGGGTTCTGCTCCCCTTTAGGAGGGCTAGCGCGATCGCCTCGTCTTCAAAATCAACGATCGCAGGCTTAAGCGTCTGCCGATAAAGCTTAGAGCGAATTCCTAAAAACTGCCTATGAAGCCAAGGCCGAGGTGATATCCATATCAGTAGTTCCGTTCACATTTTCTGGCAAAGCTTCAATGGGCAAGGTAATCACAAATTCTGTGCCCTCCCCAACCTGAGAATTCACCTCAATGCGACCCTGGTGATGTTCGATAATTTTGAAACAAATGCCAAGACCGAGCCCCGTTCCTTTACCCACCACTTTAGTGGTGAAGAAGGGATTGAAAATCTTCGCCTTAACCTCAGAGGTCATACCAGGTCCCGTATCTCGAACACTAACTTGAACCTGGTCAGAGGCGAGGGCTCGCGTGGTGATCGTTATCTGCTTGGGGTCGCTGTCATGGTCAAACATGGCATCCAGCGCATTCGCAACGATGTTGGTAAAAACCTGATTGAGCTGGGCGGGTGAGCAGCGCACTAGGGGCAACGAGCCATAGTCCTTAATCACGTCCACCTCATGTTTGATGCGATGATTCAAAATCAGTAGGGTACTTTCCAACCCTTCGTGAATATCCACATCTTTGATCACCGCTTCGTCGAGTCGGGAGTAGTTACGCAGAGACACCACAATATCCCGCACTCGCTGCGTCCCGAGTTTCATCGATCGCAACACTTTGCTCGCATCTTCCAGCACAAATTCCAGGTCGATCTCTTGTTGCTTCGCTACTATTTGTTGGTTTGGCTCCGGGTACTCACTCTGATAGGTGCCCAAGAGATCGTGTAAGTCTTGGATATACCCTTCGAGAGGGGCGATATTCCCCTGAATAAAGTTGATAGGGTTATTGATTTCATGGGCGATACCCGCCACCATTTGCCCCAGGCTCGACATTTTCTCCGTCT
Source organism: uncultured Halomicronema sp. (assembly GCA_964563415.1). Taxonomy (GTDB): domain Bacteria; phylum Cyanobacteriota; class Cyanobacteriia; order Phormidesmidales; family Phormidesmidaceae; genus Halomicronema. The sequence continues at coordinate 652 of CAZLYS010000492.1, read as the reverse complement.
GAATAAGTTGCGCCTGGGCTTCCTTGAGCTCTGCGAGGGCGCTGGTGAGTTCTGCAGTGCGGCTCTCCACTTTGGCTTCTAGGGTCTGGCTTGCCAGTTCCAGATCATGGGTATATTGCCCCACCCAATCAATCAGTTGATTCAACGCCTCAGCTAACGCGCCGATTTCATCTTCGCGATCAGCAGACGCCCGCAAACTGAAATTTTCCTCTTCGACGACTTGCTTAGCAGTGTCTGTAATCGACTGGATGGGTTTAGCAATCTTGCGGGCTATCCAGTAGCCTGCGATCGCCGCTAGCCCCAAGCCCAAACCAGATATCCCCACAATCACTAACCAAAGTGCTCGCTGAGCTCGCTGGACCGGTTCGCGAGAAATCAATAAAGCAACGTCGAAATGCTCGCCCGTGGCACCAGCTAGAGAGAACATCTTCGTCAGATAGTCGTGGTTTTGCATCAGTTGCGTCGAAGCATGGTCGTCGTGATAGAAAGACGCAATCCATTCCAGGGTTTGAGGACTGGGCGCAGAGGTTGACGCGACTACCTGACCGTCCGACAGGAGTAAGATTTCCTCTACAACGTTTCGATTAAGTTGGGTGAGAAACTCATCGCTGAGGGCAATCCCTAACACCACCCCCCCCACAATGCCTTGCTG
>CAZLYS010000491.1:0-4460 GCA_964563415.1 uncultured Halomicronema sp. | reverse complement strand
TGCCTAATAGTAAGCATCTCAGCGATACAGAACACGTCTTTTGTCAGTCAAGCAGCGATCGCACTGTTGCAAAGCCAACTCGACACGATGAATCCTGAGTTGTTAGCCGCCGACTCGATCATGGCCAATGTGTGGCGAGATACCGAAACGCTGATGGGCCACGTCGATATTTTGGGAGATATTGCAGCCAGCGATCGCGTGGGTCCTGATCCCCTGATGTTGGCGATCGCCAATGCCAACCTGCGGACCGGGGCCCCGGTCGATATTGAAATGCTCGCCGGCCCCAATGTGGAATCGCCGGATCAGGTGATGGTGACAGTGGCAGCCGGTGGGCTCTTAGATGATTCCGTAGCGGGGATTCGGTACCGGTTTGATATCCAGCGGCAAGCTAATCAGTGGGAAATTCAACGCGCTGGTCAACAGTTTCGGTGCCAACCCGGACGCGGCCACACCGATTGGTCTGATCAAACATGCATCTGAACCAGTTAGGCTAATCCGCTAGGGCAGGTTGTCTTCGGTGATCACGCCAAACAGCACCAGATGGTCCCAGTCGCCTTCCTCAATGGGCTCCCCTTCATATTGAAACGTTACCCCTTCAATCCAATCCCCTTCGAAGTCGGGTTGAATGAACGTATGGGCTAGGACCTTCGACGTGATTAAGCCCCCGGCACTGCCTTGAAAGTATTGACTCCGCCAGCTGGTCCCCGAACATCCGGAAAACGTCGCAGGATTCGCAGAGTCTTGATTCCAAGAATGCTCACTGAGGTTGATCGTGGCGACACTGTCGGCAATGCCCACCAACTCAACTGGCAGATGACAGAAATTGTAACGAGAGATCACCGTCGTCAGGCGTTCGAGTTCAGCGTCTTGGGTAAGGTCCTCGGGGAAGATAACCGCCAATGGCGATTCAATATCGGTCGCATCGGCATTCCCCTCATAAAGATTGAGACTGTCCGCCCCTGGCATTGGCTGGAGCTGGCGACCAATCACAATGCCGATCAACAGCCCCACTATGCCAAAACTAAGGGATTGAATCCAACGTTTATTTGCCATGATCACAGGCTCCTTCACAGTGCACTGTCTTAGCCCAGGGCAAGGCCACAAATTAATGACTGGCAGGAAAGCGCATCAAGCATCGGACAAGGCTGTCGTTAGCCAGCGTTCACCCACCAACGGCAGTGCTGATGTAGTAGTTGGCCCACTTTGGGCCGTTGGCTGGCTATTTACCCATCGGTTGCGCTCAATTGGCCTAGTGGCAGGCACTGCTAGCCTTAGTGCTCTGGCCTGATTTCCTGGGTGTAGTGGCTCGAGGGTAGTCCAATTCCTTTCAGGGGCATACCCCCAAAAGCCGCTCGAGGGAAAAGCGTACCTATCTATAATTATATGGGCGATCGCCCGTCGTTTGCGGTTAATGTTGTTACCTTGATCCGTTGCCAGGAGCCAGCATCAGCAGATGTAACGCCCCCCTAAAAACGGCAAACAACCAGGTACGGTTTCACCCCCAAGTTGCTCAGGGGATTGACTCTATACTGGAGGTATAAGCCCATGGCGGGAGGCTGGATCAGTCAACTTTTGCATCTCGCTTGCCCGGCAATTCAAGGATCTTTGATCGGTCTAATCAGGTCGCAAAGACAGCCCGTTCTCCCCGCTGGACCTCGCCACAGTCAGAAGTCACCACCTCTACGCTGGTCTGCAAGATTCGCTGCACCTGTCGTGGTCTAATCAACTGCCTCAATGGGCTGTCATCGCCAGCCGTGGAGGTCATCACCATGTTGTGGCTCCCCCGTTCCCAGAAATTCTCTGCCGAAACTCAGACCCTGGCCTTGCTACCCCTGAGGGATACGGTGTTGCTACCGGGCATTACCATACCGGTGGTGGTGGGGCGTCCTCTGTCGGTGGCGGCCGCAGAAGCCGCCGTCAACACCCCAGAAAAGCAGGTGGTGATTGTGGCCCTGCGCCCTGAGGGATTAGAACGACTGACTCAAGCTCCAGAAGCGGAAGCGAGAGGATTGCAGGATGTCTACCCGGTGGGCACTCTGGCTCACATCAAACGCACGATGCGCCTTCCCATTGGCCCCATTCAATTAATTGTGGAAGGGGAAATGCGGGTTCACTTGGATCATTTGCAGGTGACGGATAACGGCTTTGAAGCTGACTTTCATCCGCTGCCGGGCCTCAAGCTTGAGGATGCCGTCGCGGCGGGGGCCGATGCCGCCACCCTCAAGGCGCTAATGGATGCGATCAAGTCTCTTTGGGAAGCCGCGGCAGAAATGAGTACCGATTTTCCAGACGAACTGCTGGTGGTCCTGCGGAGGAACGACGATCCGGCAGAACTGGCTTATCAGTCAGTTATTCTCATGCAGCAGGAGGTATCTAAAACCCAGGCCGTACTGGAAGAAAATAACCTGGAAACTCTGCTCAGAACTGTCCTGACGGATCTGCAAAAGCATGTAGAAATACAACGCCTACGCACCCAAATTCTGGGAGAAACGAAAAAGGAAATTGATGAGCAACAGCGAGAATTCTTCCTGCGGCAGCAATTGAAGAAAATTCAAGAAGAATTGGGAGAAGGCGATCCGGAACATCAAGAACTGGCTGAACTCCGAGCGCGCATAGCCGCCGCCCTGCCTGCAGCAGCCGAAAAACAGGCTCAGCGGGAACTTGCTCGGCTGGAGCGGGTGGGCAGTAGTTCGGCCGAAGGGGGTGTCATTCGCACCTATCTCGACTGGCTGCTGGAAATGCCCTGGAGCCAAACCAGCGATGACAACCTGGATCTGCAAAATGCGAGGACAGTACTGGATGCCGACCACTACGGTCTGGATAAAGTAAAAGATCGCATCATTGAACACCTGGCCACCTTTAAACTGAAGCGGCAGGCTAGGGTAGAAGCCGCAACATCTGAGGTGACCCAGTCGGCCCAGGTGCAAGCAGAACGCTACGCCGTCGGCACCGTGGTCTGCTTTGTCGGCCCACCAGGGGTGGGTAAAACCAGCTTGGGTCGCTCCATTGCCCATGCCCTGGGTCGTCCCTTTGAGCGCATTAGCTTGGGCGGCCTGCGGGATGAAGCGGAACTGCGGGGGCATCGCCGCACCTATATTGGTGCCATGCCGGGGCGCATCATCCAGGCGGTGCATCGGGCTGGGGTGAAGAATCCCGTGATCATGCTGGATGAGCTGGACAAGGTCGGGATGGACTATCGGGGCGACCCGGCCTCGGTATTGCTGGAAATTCTCGACCCGCAGCAGAACTACTGCTTCCACGATCTGTATCTGGATCTGGACTTTGACCTGTCTCAAGTGATTTTTATCGGGACTGCCAACGACCTGTCAATGGTTCCGCCGCCCCTACTGGATCGGCTGGAGTTGATCGAGCTGTCGGGCTATTCCGATGTGGAGAAGCTGGCCATTGCCCGCACCTATCTACTGCCGCGGCAGTTGGAGAAAGCAGGATTGCCAGCAGAGGCGATGCAGCTTCCTGAAGCCACCCTCTGCCAGGTCATCGACGACTACACCCGTGAGGCGGGCGTGCGGCGTCTGGAACAGCAGCTAGGCAGCCTCTGCCGGAAGGTGGCCGTGAAATTTGCTGCTGGAGAAACCGCCCCCGTCACCATTCACCCTGAAGAATTGGAAACCCTGCTGGGACCGAAGCGCTATCTGCGGGATGAACGACGGCAGCATCCCCAACCAGGGGTAGCCACGGGCTTAGCCTGGACCCTGGCGGGAGGCGAAGTGCTCTTTGTCGAAGCGGTGCTGCTACCTCAGGGGAAAGATTTGACCCTAACGGGACAATTGGGTGACGTGATGGAAGAGTCGGCCTGCATTGCCCGGTCCTATATTTGGGCGCACGCGGCAGATCTGGGCCTGGATCTGACCCTGTTGAAAGATAACGGACTACACTTGCATGTCCCCGCTGGAGCCATTCCCAAAGATGGTCCCTCGGCGGGTGTGACGATGCTGACCGCGATCGCCTCTCTCCTGCTGCAACGTTCCGTCCGCACTGACACCGCCATGACCGGCGAAATTGACCTCAGCGGTGATGTCTTGCCCATCGGCGGTGTCCGGGAGAAAGTGTTGGCGGCGCATCGGGCAGGTATCCATCGGGTGCTGCTACCCCAGCAAAATGAGAAAGACCTGGTGGAGGTGCCGGAGCATGTGCGGCGGGAGATGGTGTTTGTGGGGTGCGATCGCATCGAACAAGTGCTGCAAAACGCCCTGGTGGCAGACGCTGCTGACGGCAACAGTAACGGCAACGGCAACGGCAGACCAGCTCTAACAGGGCTGTGGGCAACGATTTAATCGTCTCAGTGAAAGTCGGTAGTCTGGACAACCTTGTCGCCCACGACTACCGGCTCTGAAGAGCAAGTTGGCATATATAGCTTTGGCCAGTTTGCTTAGGACAATGGTGATCGGTCATACTGACATCTTGCAGTATCTCAAGATGGTTTCACGCTGTGACAGGGA
>CAZLYS010000490.1:0-4471 GCA_964563415.1 uncultured Halomicronema sp. | reverse complement strand
CTATACAGCGAGGCGTCAACAATATCTTCTGCGCCAATGATCAACAATGATGTAATCTCAGCTGCAGCGCAATCGCCCTTAGTAATAGGCTTCAGTTAAGAGCCAAGCACTGGGTTGCTGGGTGCGGCGGTGGTCTGTGGCTCGGTATGTACGTCAGCAATCATTGCGGTTGTTGCCATGCCCGTTTGCACGATGCTGAGCGTTCTAAAGGGGTTGATAATTGGGTCGATCGCGACAAAGAGAACCAAGACTGCATCTAGCGGTAACTTCAGTGGATCGAGCACCAGCCCCAACATAGTCAAGGTTAAAATGCCTGTGACCCCAGACGTGGCCATGCCCGCAAACACCGACCCGATAATCACGATGATGAGAGTCCCCAGGTCCAGGGGTTTTTGATAGAGCTGCATTACAAACACGGTGGCTGCTGCGAAGTAAATAATGGAGCCAAAGCGACAAAGTGTAATAGACAGTGGCGTCACTAAGTCGGTCGTTTGGCGATCGAAATTCAAATCTTCGTGCAGACTGGCGATCGCAGCGGGTAAACAAGCCAGGCTACTGGTAGTGGCCAAAGCCAGAATGGTCGGGTCTTTTTGAGCTTTGAGGACAGCCAAGAGCGATCGCTGAGCCCGCCAACTGATGATGATGGTACTCATCACATAAACGGCGGCAAAAATCCCTAAGGTCACGACGACAAAGCTAACCATAGACAGCAGAACATCCAAGCCGATTTTGGAAAGCTGGACTGCCAGCAAACTACACAGGCCAAAGGGGAGTAAATACGTTAGCCAAGCAATTACCTGGTTAAAGGCGCTGTAGATGCTGTCTAAGATATTGAACAGCGGCTCGGTGTTAGTGCCTTTGATCAACCCCAAAGAAATGCCGAACACAATGGCAAAAATCAACACCTTGAGGGTTTGGCCTTCACTCAAAGCCAGGAAAATGTTTTCTGGCACCATGTTGATTAAAAATGATGCAATGTTGGTGCCTGACTCTTCGACCGGAATCGGCCCAGTTAGCGACATTTCTAAATCAATGCTGGACTGGTTAACCAAACCACCCAAGCTTTCTAAGGTGGCGGTGGAAAGATTGCGGCCGGGTCCTGTAAGGATGGCGATGATCACTGCCAACGCACTCATGCCCAGCATGGCGGTAGGAAACACAATCAGAATGCGCTGCACATATTGTTTGGCATCATGGCTCTGCATGAGCCGACCAATACTGTTAGAAATCGCCGACAACAAAATCGGCAAAACACACATTTTCAGCAACCCCAGATATAGGGTGCCGATGGGAGCGATCGCCTCAGCGACAGGGGGCAGTGAGGTTCCAATATAAACGCCCAAAACGACGCTCACCAAAATGCTCCACGGACTCCGTAGCCATTCCAGCGAAATATTTGGGACGGTTCTTTTTCTCGGGAAGGTCGTCATGGCAATGAGATGTCCAACGATGGTTTGGGGATAGGGTCAAAGGTGGTAACGCAGTCTGTCAGGGTGCTGTGAGAGCAACTCGTGCGAGGTCAATCGAGACTCAAGAAGCCGAGAGATAATCGGCAAATTCTTCTAAAATGCCGTCAACGGTATATTCCGTTGCCAGGTTGTCGAGATACTGATTCGTAAAGGCCAGCAAGTGGGTGCTTTCCCAGGGCAGCACCATAGCCAGAGCGTCTTGAGTATCTGTCAAGACCGCCGTTTGGAGTTGCAGAGCGGCATCGGGTTTCGTTTTGACCACCTTTTTGATTTCAAACTCATCGCGATATCCGGCTAAGAGGTCTCCCGCACTGACAGCGGTCACGATGTCTTCCCAAGACGCCAACTCCACAATGGTGGCTTGAGGAAACTTTTGCTGCAAAAAACCAACATAGGAGGAACCTTCAATGACGCCGACATCCCCGGTTAGTCCCCGAATGGTTTCAATCACGTTGTCGCTGTTCGTTTGTTGAGCTAATAGCAACCGGTTGATTAGCAACCCTTGACGCATTTGCAGATAAGGATGTGAAAATCGCACCCGCACGGCTCGCTTCATAGTGCGGCTGATTTTCGAAATGGCCATATCAGCTCCGCGATAATAAACGGTTTCTACAACGCCGTTAAAGGTATCGGGAGAGCGGTTGAGCTCTAAATCAACGCCTAGCTGGTCGGCCAGTGCCTGAGCCAGTTGAATATCGAGGCCGTCAGCTTGACCATTCTCGGTCTCCACAAAGAATGGGGCATTGTCATTGCCCAGCACGGCAACGATGAGCCTGCCGCGATCTAAAATGCGCTGAATATCGGGTGGCATGAGCGCTACTGCCGCTTCCTCTTTGGTATCTGCAGCCGCGTTTGATTTCTGAGGGCTACTCGTGCGATTGACCTGTGCCAGTAAAGTTGGATTGTTGGCAGCGATCGCTGCAGACGTATCCACCGCACTGAATCCGGCAAATAGCAACAGACAGCAAGTGCCAACGATCGCCCATCGTCTGAGGGCAGTCGCCAAGGGGGGGAATGGTTTGAGCGCAAAAAAGCGGCTAGACACGATGCAATTCCTCGTTAAGCAGCTAGCAGAGAACGGACAGCGCGATCGCCATAGGACAGATCAAGAGTGATATCCGCGATCGCGGTTAAGGGATCAATCCACGGCAAGGGCAGTGACTCAATTTGAGCTAACCCGACTGAGAGTTCGGTACAGCCTGCAATCACAATGTCAGCACCTTGGTCTTTGAGCCATTGAGTGGCGTGAGCCAAGGCCGCCAAAGCTTGATCCGTCACCTGCGCCCCTGTGGTTTTAATACCCCACTGCGGGTGGTAGATCGACTGCATCACACGCCTCTGCATAGGAGACCCCATAGCGGGACAGATTGGTGTGAGCCCAGCCTGGCATAAGCTCTGATGATAGAGCTGAGTTTGCAGGGTGCCGTCCGTCGCTAATATGCCCACATTCCGCGCGGAAGGAAACTGTTCAAGAATGGCCTGAGTTGTGCCCTGCATGAGGGGAATCCAGGGAATGTCAAGCTGGGCCTGCACTTGCGGGTAAAAGGCATGAGCCGTATTACAGGTAACAATTAGAAAATCTGCGCCTGCACGCTGGAGCCGCTGACCATATTTCACTAGATGAGGTGTGCAGTCAGGTGCCATCCCTTTGATGCTTTTGGTGCGATCAGGTGTCTGAGTCGCGTTCATCAAAATCCACTCTGGGTGGGCTTGGTCACAGGTTGCCCCGCGCTGGCAACTGCGATCTAGCAAGATTTGCTCGAACTGAATGTGGGCCAGCGGTCCTAGTCCACCAATGATTCCTGGGATCGCGACCTGGTCATTAACAAGAGGAAGGGATAGAGTCATGAGAATTTCTAGAGCAGAGAACCAGCGGTGATCGGCGGCGTAGATGCCCGTCAGTTACTTGAACTAAGTAGTACAAGCAATAAAAAATACATGCTAATTAAGACTACACGTAGCTTGCCCGGTAATCGTGAAAAACTTGCGTGCTCTTTATCACACATCAGGGTGATCTAATTAACCCTGATGTACTGAGGCTCGACACGGCAAAACCTCATGAGACGGTTTTGCTGTTCACCTCGCGTACCCGGTCGTATTCTGTATGAGTGAAAAGAGAGAATTAGCGCCCACGTTGCGATCGCATCGCCCCGACCGGATCTAGCCACATTAAAATGACATCTTCGAGCTGTCGCAGATCGCGGGTGAATTCTTGCTTCACAAATTGCCCGATCGCATCCAACGCGCTGAACTGTCGTCCTGGCTGCCAGGGAATATCTTGCGCCATCGGCGTCGTGTGGGTACCCGGCAAGATTTGCACACTCGTTAGCTCGGCAAAGTGGTGATACAGCACTTCGTGCAGAGGACGTGTCTGGTCGATATCATCTTTGCGAAACTTGACCAGCAAATTGCGTTCTACGGGATAGTAGCGGTCAATGAGGTCAAGGGTTTCCTCGGGCGAAGGAGTGAACTCCATCGTGTTCATCATGTCTTTGGCAGGCGTAAAGGTCATCACCTGCTCTAAAAAGGGAATCGATCGCCGGGCTGAATAATTGTTGAACGCCATAAAAATGTTGCCTGCCCGCTCTACCTCGTACAGGCTATTGATCAACAAGTGAACTTTGCAGCCCATGCTGTGGCCCAGACCATAAATCGGTAACCGTTTTAGGGTGACGCGATTCTCTAAGTAGTACAGCGCCTGATCGAAGGTGACGAGCACTTCTTGGGCGATCGCTTTGTGATCAAAGGTATTTATAAAGGGGGTGGCAACGATGAGATAACCCCGCTGTCCCAATGCTTCTAGCAGCAGCTTATAGGTCACGTTCGGTGCGGCTGCCACAAACGCCCCGCCCAAAAAGTGGATGATGGCTCGGGGTCGCTGCGGCACATACAACCAATTGCCCGATACCTCACGCCATGCCATCGCGATCGCTCCACTCACTGCCTTGCTTTAGTGTGGCGCAAATTGCCCACTAGCGGGACGGGTTATGGGAGTAGGGACA
>CAZLYS010000489.1:0-4473 GCA_964563415.1 uncultured Halomicronema sp. | reverse complement strand
CTGTAACGGGGGGCATCTAAGGCATTTAGAACTCAATCGGGATCATTACGAAATGCGAGATATTCGAGATGAGATTGACCTGGCAGCGATAGTCAATCGCTGATTGGATGTCCATAAGAAAGTAGCTAATTGAGATCGTTTAGAGCATTAACAAGGATTTTATGGGTCTTAGTTCCAATGAATCTTTAAGCTCTGAAACCCTTGTCGGAAAAGCTTTTCAGTGTTCATTTGGGTGTTCACATCAGGGTGTGAGAAGAGTGGGCATCGGCTCTGCCATGCTTCCGTCTAGGACGCCAAACAAGCCACCATCGTTTCCGGATTTCTCGTTCGGGTTAGCGGACTAATACTCAGTAGATTATGTTCCCTGACCTACGAACGTTTTTTCTTACTTCTACAGGATGGCATATGAAAACCAATCTCATCCCCAAAGCTGCGGTCTGTGCCACAGCCCTTGTCTCTGCTGCTAGCTTATGGGGCAGCGTCTTATCTTCTGAGAGTTATGCTCAAGCAGTTCAGCCTAATACTGTCTTCGGATGTACCGTCCCCGGCCCAGGAAATCGCGAAGATCCCTTTGGCACTGGCACTCAACTGGCAAATGCGCTGATTGCCACCCCTGCCAGTACTCTAGTGCCGGTTGAGGCTAACCTGGCCTATTTTTCTACCGTTGGTACGTATTCAGGCCAAGCACGCTGCCTATTGGTCAGGGGCAGGCTGACAACACTCAACGATCCGGCCAGTTTTGCCAATCTACAAGGCTACGTATTTGGTGTAGGAACTGCAGCAGGTGAACCCATTATTTGTTTCCGTCCTCCAGATGGGACGTGTGCAATGGTGTTAGATCCGTTACAACAAGCACAACCATTGCCCGCGCTCACACCCTTCCAGGGATATCTAGTCATGACTCTGTTTTATGGTGATACCTCTCCTGCCGAGGCCTTGGCTCGACTGAATACAAACTTGAGGAGTTTCTCGATTAATGCACCTGCAACTCCAAACATTGATGACTCTAATGTCAACTGATACCGCTTCCTGTTCGGGAAATCAGACAGTTTGAGTCTCGCCATGTCCTGACCATCAATAAAAACCCCAGGCACAAACCTGGGGTTGACAGTCAAGAGCATAGGGGAAGCACTGCATAAGCATTAGTCAACCTCAATCCCTGTGCTGCTAGGACAAAATTTGGCGTCGTCCGGTTCCCCGATAGTAGTTGTAGGCGGCGAGTTCGGCCTCAGTGAGCTGGGACGCACCAGCATTTGGCAGGTTAGCAACATCTAGAACAGTGCTGACAGTCGTGGCGATCGCAACCGTAGCAACGGTGATAACAAAAGTCTTCATAGTAAAAAGTGGCATGCGGGAGATTGCACTTCACTTTTCGGATAACTCGACCACTATCCGGAGAGTTCGGCCTCCTCAACGGTTCCTTCACAAGGCAAGATAAATATCAGTTGTCAGGAAACGGCTGTCTCCATGGATAAACTTGACGCCAATCAACGACTGCGTCCCCGTGGCGGCGGGATTCCCGGTATTGTGACGGGCTTTACCTACCCGCTGCGGACGCTGCGTCTATTGCTACAGCAAAAGTCGCTGTTGCCCTACGTGCTGACGCCCTTGGCAATCAACATCGTGCTAGGCATCACGCTGTATACCTTAGGCGTGCGATGGGGACTGCGATTGGTGGATCACTGGATGCTACAGCTCACCAACTGGATCGGGCCAGCTTGGCTGGATACAACAGTACAGGTGTTGACACCAGTGCTCCAGGGTGGACTAATTTTGCTGCTGTTTATCGTATTGGGGTTTGTCCTGCTGCAGTTTGGCAGCATTCTCGGCTCCCCCTTTTATGGGCAGCTTTCCGAAAAAATTGAAATCTTGCGAGCCGGTAAACTCGAAGCCCCAGAATCGATGGGAGCAGGTGCAATCTTAATTGATATCTGGCGGGCCATCTTGTTTGAACTCAAGAAGTTGCTGTTGTTAGCGGGCATTGGCTTACCACTGCTGCTGTGCAACTTCATTCCAGGCGTGGGGACACTCATTGCGACTGGCGGTGGCATTGCCCTGGCCTCCCTGTTGGTCTGCCTGGATATGTTTGATGCGCCCCTAGAGCGCCGCCGACTGAAATTTCGACAAAAGCTGGGCATCGTGTTTCGGGGCTTGCCCGCCAGTGGTAGTTTTGCCTTAGCGTCCTTCTTTCTTGTCAGCATTCCCTTTATGAATCTGTTGGCGATTCCAGTGTGTGTGGCAGCCGGGACGCTGTTTTTTTGCGATCGCATCCTCCATAACCCGACCGAACCAACTTGATTCCCCTTCATTGAAATGAGTTAATAGAATTTCTCGGGAGCATAGAACTAAACTTGGTTTGGATTCCCGCATCCCCTACGCATCTTCCTCCGTTCACTCCCGGCTCGTCATGACCTTTGCAATTGATTTTGGCACCAGCAACACCGTCATCACCCGCTGGAACAACGCGACCCAGGTTCCTGAAGTCGTCTCCTTACCTGGCTTAGCTCAGCAGTTGGGAAAGAATCCCCCCCTGGTGCCCTCGCTGACCTACGTTAAAGATGCGGCTGAGGGAACAGTTCAGATCGGCCAGCAGGTGCGCGATCGCGGGTTAGATGTCAGCACTGACCAGCGATTTTTTCGCAATTTTAAGCGGGGCATTGGTACCTCAATTCAAGGCTTCTTGCCAGAACTGGATGGTCGCCCCGTCTCTTTTGAACAAATTGGCAGTTGGTTTTTAACCGATGCCATTGCCGCTCTCCAAGCTCAAGAGGGTGTCGCCGATGCCCTGATCTTCACAGTCCCGGTAGATAGCTTTGAGGTCTACCGCAACTGGCTGGGGCAAACCTGCGAAGCCCTGAACTTGCAACAAGTTCGCATGTTAGATGAACCGACTGCGGCGGCGTTAGGCTACGGCATTCAGCAAGAAGAGACGGTGCTGGTGGTCGACTTTGGTGGCGGTACGCTCGACTTTTCCCTTGTGGAGTTAGCGATCGCGGCCAATCGTAAACCCCTGGGCTTCATTCTTCGCTGGGGCAATCAGTCCTTAGCCACATCGTCATCCCAAAAACCACAGCGGGCTAAAGTGCTGGCCAAAGCGGGTGAAAATTTAGGGGGTGCCGACATTGATAACTGGCTAGCCGATTACTTTCACGCACAGCAAGGCGTGGCGATCACACCCCTAACCCAACGCTTAGTCGAACGGTTAAAGATCCAGCTATCTGACAAATCTCAGGCCACCGAGAGCTTCTTTGACGATGAAACGTTAGAAAGTCTCACCCTCAAACTCGATCGCGCCACCTTTGAGGACATCCTCCGTCAGCATCAGTTTTTTGATCGATTAGATGGCTGTGTAGAGCAAATCTTGCAGCAGGGACGGCGACAGGGCATCAACGTGCAGGATATTGATGCCGTTTTACTGGTAGGCGGCACGGCTCAAATTCCAGCAGTGCGTCAATGGTTGGCAGGCTATTTCCCCCAAGAGAAGATTCGCGGCGATCGCCCCTTTACCGCCGTGGCCGAAGGGGCGCTGCAGGTGCAGCAGGGCATTGAACTCACCGATTTTCTCTATCACAGCTACGGCATCCGCTATTGGGATCGCCGCAACCGTCGTCACGGCTGGCAACCGATCATTCGCTCTGGCCAACCTTACCCGTCGCCAGAGCCGGTAGAGATCGTGTTGGGGGCGTCAACCGATAATCAGCCCAGCATTGAACTCGTCATCGGTGAACTGGGGAACGAAGATGCCTTGGTCACCACCGAAGTTTTTTTTGAAGGTGATCGCCTCGTCACCCGCCAGACCCAAAAAGCCGCTCAGCAAGTCCAGCCCTTGAACGATAGTGGTGCCGGACGCACCATTGCCAAACTGGAACCGCTCGGGGTGCCCGGCAGCGATCGCATCCGCGTACAGTTTGAGGTCGATCGCGATCGGACTTTGCGCATCACCGTTGACGATATCCTCACAGGTGACACTTTGGTAGACAATAAGCCCGTGGTGCAGTTGAGTTAGGGGATGTTACAGCTAACGGCACCGCCTGTGTTGATATGAATCCATCGCCTGATGGGCTCTAACTGCCGAGGACCCAGACAAGATTGCTATGGATAATTTCCTTGTTTTGTTCATTGGCCTGGTGATGTTTTTCATTGGGCAAAGCATCCAGGCACTTTCCATCTCGGCATTAATTGGCTTCCTGTCGCAACGATTCAAATTAAAACAGCGCCTGCGAGAAGAAGAACGTTTGCGGGGAGGATTTGTCGTCCTCAGTATTACCCTCTTCTTCCTGTTAATGAACTCGCTGTTTCAAATTGGTCTTTGGGCACTGGTGTTTGTTCTAGTCGGACAATTTGAGAGTTACCAGGATGCGTTTTATCACTCGGCAGTGAACTTCGCCACCTTGGGCTACGGCGATATTGTGATGGAAAAGCCTTGGCGCTTGTTGGGTGCCATGGAAGCGATTAGCGGCGTCTTGATGTTGG
>CAZLYS010000488.1:0-4476 GCA_964563415.1 uncultured Halomicronema sp. | reverse complement strand
GGCTGGGGCACCACTCCTGTGATGGGAGTTTTCATGGGGCTGTTCTTGGTTTTTCTTCTCATTATTCTGCAACTCTATAATTCTTCTCTCATCTTGCAGAACGTTGATGTCGATTGGCGCAGCCTAGGCATCTAGCAACAACTGCTACCAATAGGGTTTGCTAAGGGGGCAGAAGGAACTTACGCTTCTGCCCCTTTCTGTATTGCATTGCGAGGCGTCTATGACTGGCTTTGAGAGTTCATCGACTGTAGACACCCTGCGATACTGTGGAGTTAGTTGCCGTCGACTGCGGTTAGGAGGACAGTATGAATGTTTTTGGCATCGGTCTGCCTGAAATGGCCCTGATCTTGGTGGTTGCCCTATTGGTATTTGGCCCTAAGAAGCTACCCGAAGTAGGTCGTAGTCTCGCTCAAGCCCTCGGCAGCTTTAAGAAGGCCCAGCAAGAGTTTGAGGCCGAACTGAAACGCGAGTCAGCAGAGCTAGAAAAAACGATCAAGACTCCGATGAAGGCGGAAATTGAGCGTCCTGATCCTAAAGCTCTGCCTCAAGAAGAAGCCCAAACTGAGGAACCTGTTGCCGAGTCGGCAACAGACACCAACGAAAATGCCACTCCAGAAACGGAAGTTGTCGCTGAAGAAGTCGTGTCTGATGCCTCTACTCCACCGACTTAGCAAACACTCGGTTGGATTTTACGGTGACTGATAGCTGGGACAGCAGTGAATCGGAGGCAGTGAAGAATAATTGCCTCCATAGTCAATTAAGAGATTGCCCCACATCGGTGCGGTCTATTAGACCTCTTGCATCAATGCTGAGCGCCCCCTTTTCTTGTATGCCCGGAGGGCTTTAAGCCCCCAATACTGGGGGACTTTCGAGCCCATGGTAGGGACATACAGAACCTTCAAGAGCAGTTTCCCCCAAATTTGGGGGACGGAAGGGGGCCTTATTTTATTCGTGCAAGAGGTCTATTGAGTGCTGTTGATAGGGTCGCAATTGGCGTAGTAGATGGCTAACGAAGTGACAGATACTTTGCGATTGATCGTCGGATTGGGTAATCCAGGCGAAAAGTATGCCCATACTCGCCATAATGTGGGTTTTGATGTGTTAGATACGCTGGCTCACCGCTGGCAAATTCCCCTCAGTTCTCACCGTAAGTTTCAGGGAGAGTTCGGCGAAGGGCAGGCACTCGCTGGGCACAAAATGTTTTTACTGAAGCCCTCAACTTATATGAATCGCTCAGGTCAGGCAGTGCGATCGGTGTTGGACTGGTATAAATTACCCGCCGAATCGGTATTGGTAATCTACGACGATATGGCGCTGCCATTAGGCAAGCTGCGACTGCGGCCAAGCGGCTCGGCTGGGGGGCATAATGGGATGAAATCCCTCATTGCACATCTTGGTACCCAGGCGTTTCCTCGATTACGGGTGGGCATTGGGAGTACACAGCAGCTAGGCGATCGCGATCGCGCCGTAGTTGCCCATGTCTTGGGAAAGTTTGCCCCTGCCGAAAAGCCCCTCGTGGATACTACTTTGGATTGGGCAGTTGAGGCGATCGAAACGCTGCTCAAAAAAGGGACAGAAGCGACGATGAGTGCTTTTAACGGTCGCTCAGCTTTGCTAGAAGAAGAATTAAGCTAGTGCAGCGTTTAGGTTGCCACCTTTGAAAGAGCTGCTGTACAAGACTTCTAGCGATAGCTAACCCTAATTCTTAGTTTTCTGCATCGTGGGTCAAACGGTGTTAGTAAAATTAGTCGATTGGTGGCAAATTCCCAGCAAATGATGTCTGCAAAAGTTTTAGATATGGCAGCCCCCAGTGGCGACCGAGCGATCGCACCTTGATAGGATACTGAGGCAGTTAAGAGAGAACTATCAAGCCGTGTCTGAATCTACTCAAGCCATGACCGGAGCCGAAGCCGTTGATGCCGCAATCGCAAAAGGGATTGACCTCGACGGTAGTCCGATTCCTGAAAACAAGCTGTCGCTGTACCAAAAAGTGATGGCTAAGGAGGCCGATCGCCAGCGTAGCGGCGTCCAAAACTCGATGCGATCACGCATTGTCCGCATTGGGGCCAAACACTTTCCCCAAGCAGAGTTAAATCAAATGCTGCTCGACGCCGAATTCACGCCTCTAAAAGATAAAGAAATCGCCTTTTACTACGGTGGCAAATAGTCTTAGATCAGTTTCAGTATCCTGTTGCTAAGGCAACGTATCTGTCTGCTTAAGCGGCAGGATTCTTAGGGAGTATTCTCAGCACGGGGCTGCTTGAGTTGACTAATTAGGTCAGCTCTGCGCGTGTTGAGTTCCCGCTCTACTATCAGCATGGTGCGTTGCAGCTCTCGAAAGCCAGAACCGCTGGATTCCGTTTCCATTAGTTTGTTGAGCGCCATCAAATGGGCAGTCAGCAACGTCAACTCTGACGGCACCTTCACATCGGGCACAATGCCGGTTTTGCCCCAGTTCGCTCCAGTAATGGGATTGATTGACTGCCCAACCGGCACAAACATCCAAAAATGGTCACTCAGGCGATATCCCCGTCCAGGATGCGCACCGCCGACGGTATGTTCCCCAACGATGGTAACCCGCTCTAATGACTGCAGGTTGTAGGCGAACTCTTCGGCAGCTGAAAACGTCTCCTGACTGGTGAGCACATACACCGGTTTATCCAAATAACGGGGGGCATCCAGGTGCGGCACTGTCCACCACTGTCGGGTGGAGTTGTCCGGTCGCCAGTACAAATCGTTCAGATGGACGGCAGGATAGGCCGGTAGCAGATGACTGCACAACAGCGCCACCATGGCTGGTGAGCCCCCGCGATTATGGCGAATGTCAATAATCAACGCCTGGGTATGGGTGATGAAGGTCATTGCCGCAGCGATCGCGGCCCCTGCAAATTCTGGGGGCTCAAAGCCGTAAAGTTCTAGATAGCCCACATTGCCCCGTAGTCGCTCTACCCGGTTAATATCAAAATTGCGCAAACTACTCTGGTGTTGCTCTACGACCAAATCGGTGGCTGTCGGTTGAGCCTCTGGGTCGATATGGGGGAGCGGTTCGGGGCTAAAGTGGACCTTGAGTTGGCGATCTCCCGATAGTTCTTGCAACTGCAGGGTCAAAATTTCCGCACACTGCTGGCCCCCAGTCACCTCGACATAGCCTTGGTCTTGGCGACGCTGTTGAATATCCGTCTGCAGTTTTTGGGCAATGTCAGGAAATACATACTGGTCTAGTGTGGCGACCACAGCATCCAACAAGGTCTCTCGCTGCACGTCATCAAATTCAAAATCAGCCACATCAGAAAAGTCAGAAGTCATAAATATCCAGTCAGTCTAACCGCGCAATGTCAGGACTGGCCTCTGGTTTACTGAGTGCGAATCCGTTCAGGCGGTGGGGCTTTCACAGTGCCGAGGCGAGACTTGAGCTGTTGAGCGCGTAGTAGCTCAGTGTAGTTCATGCCGCCGCGTCCCTCAATCAACGGTACCGTTTCAATCGCTTCTAACAAATGTCGCACAGCATCTCGTTCAGAGTAGCCCCGCCGTTGCGCTACTCGAATCGCCGTATCGTCAGCATCTAATTTGGCTTGATTACCGGTGTTTGACCGCCAGATTTGACTAGCCGCGATCGCCGTCAAACCCCCTGCGGCCAAAATGCCAACCGCATCCGTCTGGAACAGCTCAAATACCGTGCCAACCAGGCCAACTGCGGCAACCCCTTGGTAAAGTTCAGGTTTGATCAACCGTACTGAGGTCATCCAGCAGACATTCTGCAAAAAGAGCAGATCACGCTGAGAAGCCGATAACTCTTGCCAGAGCCGCCAGTTAATTGTGATCGGATGGCTTTTTTGCCAAGGGCGAGGAAACGGCGTCTCAATCACCGTAGATTGACGATCCTCAATGATGATGCGCGTTTTCATCCGGCTGGAAGCGGGCATCAGATCTTTGAGGCGAGTCACTTCAGCGTTGGTGTTGACCACAGATTAAGTCCTCAAACCCTGCTCTTGATCCATTTAGTGCTAATGCCTGTAAGAGAGGATCTTAGCGCAAAGCGGGTTACAGAAATTCGAGACTCTCGGCCAAGGCAACCAAAGTCTGAGGCACTTGAGCGGTGGCGGTTTCTAAAGCGGCCACCACGAGCAAATACACTTGAGCCCCTTGTTGATTTGCCAAAATACTACCGGATACCGGTTGCGGGGGGCGACTGCCCTGGCTCAAACGCCCAGTCCAGTCGATTTGTAGCCCCTGAGGGACTGAGGTAAACGTCTGAGTTTGAAAGCCTTCTCCGTTATTGAGCGCCTGGTTGGCTAAAGCAACCAGCGTGACATCCGGCAAGGGTGCCTCGCTATCGAGAGGTAACTGCACAACACTGTAGGCAAGACTGCCATCTGGCAGGGTAAAAAGGGGGGCCCCCCCTGCTGTGGTGGTCGTAGCCCCATCTAAAATGCCAATTTGAAAGGTCCCCTGAGGATCTTCATAAAGGCCACTGAG
>CAZLYS010000487.1:0-4484 GCA_964563415.1 uncultured Halomicronema sp. | reverse complement strand
TGGGTTACGCCGGGAGCTAACCCAACCTACAAATTGAAAACTGACAGATCACTAGACAGATGAAGCTTGGCGTTATCCACTTCAACCCCAGAGTAAGCCCCATAAATCTAAGCCAAATAGTCATCGCGTGGGGACTATCAGTGAACAACTTGGCATTTACAGTCTTGATACTCCCAAATCGATTGGCTACCTGATGAAACTGAATACTGCGATATCAGTCTTTAGAGAAACCAGTACAGAGCACAGAAGTTGTTAAATTAAGGAATGTAACAACTTCCTGTGTTGGATCGCTCTTAATGACAGCTCTTTTGCTACCAAAAGTCCCGTTTTGGGCGACTCCTGACCCATTGGATTTGTCTCGGGGCGTCGTTCAATTCACCGGGATCAAGTTGACAGTCTTGGGTCAGCGCAAAATTCCCCAAGGGGTGCCGATGATGGTGGTGAGCAATCATCGAAGCGTGATAGATGCCCCCGTGCTCATGGCCGGGTTGAACCGCAACATTTCTTTTGTCTGCCACCAATATATGGAGCATGTGCCCTTTTTGCGAGATTTGGTAAGTCAGTTTGGGGCGTTTCCGCTGGATACACCCCAGAGGTTGTTTCGCCAGGGCTACAAGCGGTTGCGCCGCCAAGAAGCGATCGGCATTTTTCCGGAAGGGGCGAGTTCGATGGTGCAATTGCAAGCACCTCGGCAGGTGAATTCGTTTCATCGTGGTTTTTCTCATTTGGCGTTGCGAGTGCCAGTCGATCCATTAGCGCTGTTGCCAGTGGCCTTAGTTTCTGACGAAGTGGGATTTGAGTCACCGATTCCCTTACGGCTGTTGGGCTGGTTTGATCCAGATGAGCCGTTGTTTCAGCAGAGTGGCGGTCATCCGCTGGTGTTTTACCGACAGGTAGAAGTCAAAATCGGTGACCCAGTTTGGGTGACCTCGTCCCATCGCGAGCAATATCGGGGGCGTCACGGAATGGAGTTTGCCCAACAATTGACCGATCGCTGTTGGTCTGCGGTCAATGACTTACTACAGCAGTAATTGCCTACGTTCTTCTTGATGAGTCCATGAAGTCACCATTTGCGCCGCTGCTATTGACACCTGTTGTACCTCAGCCTGACAAGCCACTCATGGTGATGCTGCCAGGTTTGGATGGTACTGGGAAATTATTTGTGTCCCAGGTGCGATCGCTGGCGCGAGATTTTGATGTGCGGTGCTTGGCAATTCCTGAAGAAAATCGTCAAGCTTGGCCAGAGTTAGCCCAGGAAGTCATTCAGCTGATTAAAGTGGTTGGCCGTAACCGCCCAGTTTACTTGTGTGGCGAATCGTTTGGGGGATGTTTAGCATTGCAAGTGGCGCTGATGGCCCCTTTCTGCTTAGCCCATTTGGTTCTGATTAATCCGGCCTCGGCCTTACGTCGCTACCCCTGGATGCGCTGGGCAACACAATGTACCAGCTTCATTCCTGATTGGCTCTTTCAGACTTCTGGGGCGATCGCCCTACCGTTGCTAGCTAACTTTGAGCGCATCAGTCGTGAGAAACAGGACCTATTTATCCGAACCGTGCGTCCCATTTCGCAGGCGTGTGTCGCCTGGCGCATTGACCTGCTGCATCGCTTTCAGGTACAGCCAGAGCAACTTACCCAACTCCCAGTTGCTACCAGTTTGTTGGCGAGCGGGAGTGATCGCTTATTGCCCTCTCAGGAAGAAGCGCGACTGTGGCAACAGTCATTGCCGCAAGCTCAAATTTACTGCTTACCGGATAGCGGACATGTCTGTCTGCTAGAAGATGCGGTGGATTTGAGTCAATGCTTGCAGGCTTTGCAGGCTTTACCGTTGCAGAGAAATCTGCCGCCTGTTGTGAGCCATTAGGGTTGTTTTAGTCGCGCTGTTGAGTCGCTCTCATTGTCGCGATCAAAGCTGAACCATTTGTTGTTTGGTCGCGACAGTCCAAGTGGCTAGTCCTCTTGTATGACAAGCCTTGCCTTTCCAAACTTCGTAAGGCGCTGCCCTGCGTGCAGCGTATTCTGCATTCCAAACTCTGCTATGTCGCTATGATGATGGGCGGCATTTACCTGTGGCATGGCGTGGATATTACCAACACGTTGTTGAACAGTTGGGTCGCGATTCCTTTGTTTGCGACATCTTTAGTGGCGATGACGCTAATTTTTGAGCGGCTGTGGTTTTGGCGACGCATTTCGCAGCGGCAGCGTCACCTTGCTCGTCGCGTTTTGGAAACTTACCCTCAGCAGTCTCAATCGGCATTGGCGTTGCTGAAAAAGAATACCGATTTGCCTTTGGCCCGCATTTTCTTAGCGGCGCTGACATTGCCAGATGCTACCCCAGAAGAATTTCGCCTGGCGCTCGAAAGTGCGGCTCAGGGAGAGATGCCGCTCTTGCAGCGATTTGCAACGGCGTTTAACACCATTGTGGGGATTGCGCCTCTATTAGGTTTGCTAGGGACGATCTTGGGCTTGGTGCAGGCACTATCGTCACTGGAACTGGGCAGTGGGGGCGGTGCCAGTTCTTTAGAAGTCATTGCGGGCATCGGCGAGGCACTGTTCACAACGGCCGTAGGTCTGGTGATTGCCATTACCACGTTGGTATTTGCCAATTATTTTCAAAGTCGCTACCGGCGTCAGCGCGCCTTTATTCAAGAAGCTGGGGGCCAGTTAGAACTGCTTTATCGACGCCACTTGCGGCAAACAATGGTACTTCCCCGCGATCGCCCCCCGACCTCTCCTCCCTATCCCTACCCTTGAGTGGTTGCTAATGGGGCCAATCTCTTGATCAGGACTGATGCAACTTCCCCGAGAATTCAAGGATGATAAAGGGCCGTGAGTAATACCGATTCTCTAAAATCTCTAGCTACAATCCTTTCCCCTTCGCCCCCTTGCCCCGATAGCCCTCCAATACAATCTGTAGCCCTATTTTGGAGAACTGGTATAAGTCCTATTGATGCTGACTACAGCATGTTGACTTAACTCAGAGATCTCTGCCCCTTAACCGTTTTTAGGATCATTCTTGTCTCTACCTCAGTCTCCTCTCATCTCCATGCTGGATGCTCACAGTGAAAGGATTCATTCAGGAGATTGTCATGAATAATACTCATGTGGCTGGCCGCGTGCCTCTAGTTTTACTGCTGTTACGTCTCAGCGTATTTATTGTGATGTTGATCTGGGTGTTGGATAAGTTTTTGGCCCCAGATCATGCGAGTCAGGTCTTTGCTGCCTTTTATGGTTTGCAAGGCTTAGGCAATACGCTGATTTACGCCATCGGGGTTGTTCAGCTAATTATTGTGCTGGGATTTGTCGCGGGGATCCTAAAAACCTGGACCTATGGAGCCGTGTTAATTATGCATGCTGCTTCTACCCTGGTTTCTTTCCCTCGGTACCTAGACCCGTTTACCGCACCGAACATCTTGTTCTTTGCGTCTTGGCCTATGTTGGCAGCTTGTTTTGGCGTGTTTTATCTGCGTGACTTAGACACTTTGTGGACAGTGGGCAAAGCCCGTCCTCAGAAGCAAATCAACGTTTAACGATGATCGCGTGGTGGCGATCGCCTGGCATTACAAATAATCTTGGATAGCCTTGACAGTGAGCGTCTCGCGCTGAAGGACCCGAATCGCTGCTGCCGTCGCCCGAGCGGCGGCGATGGTGGTGATCGTGGGAACTTTATAGGCCAAAGCCGTCCGACGGATTTCGTGATCGTCTTGCTGGGCCTTGTCACCAAGCGGCGTGTTAATGATGAGCTGAATCTGGCCGTTTTTGATTTGATCAACGACATGGGGGCGCCCCTCATGCACCTTGAGCACTGTATCGACGGTGAGGCCATGCTGTTTTAGCACTGACTGAGTGCCGCTGGTGGCCACCAGTTTGAAACCTAAGCTAGCCAGATCTTGCGCAACGGGGACAACGGCTTCCTTGTCGCGATCGTTCATGGAAATAAAAACGGTCCCTTTTTGGGGCAACTTCTGATTGGCTCCTAACTCGGCTTTAGCAAAAGCCTTGCCAAAGTCCACGTCAATGCCCATGACTTCCCCGGTGGAGCGCATTTCTGGTCCCAAAATGGTATCGGTACCGACGAACCGATCGAAAGGGAGAACCGCTTCTTTGACTGAGATGTGAGTAGGAATAATTTCCTGAGTCACCCCCAACTCTTTCAACGTTTTGCCAGACATGACTTGAACCGCAATTTTTGCGAGAGGCAGCCCAGTCGCTTTAGACACAAAAGGCACCGTTCTGGAGGCACGGGGGTTTGCTTCCAGGATGTAAACCTGATCGTCTTTAACGGCAAACTGAATGTTCATTAGCCCCAACACTTGCAGTCGTTGGGCCAGTTTCACCGTCCACTCACGGATCGTCGCCAAGGCAGAGTCGGCCAAACTGATTGTCGGGATCGAGCAGGCGGAATCGCCAGAGTGAATGCCGGCCTGCTCGATGTGCTCCATGATGCCGCCGATAACGACGGCCCCAGTAGCGTCTGCGATCGCATC
>CAZLYS010000486.1:0-4488 GCA_964563415.1 uncultured Halomicronema sp. | reverse complement strand
ACCGGATCTTGCTCCCCCAAATTTGGGGGCTGGGGGGCCTCGAAAGCATCGATTAACCTGCCGATGTTTCGGTCTGTGTATTTCGCCAGCGGTATCACATTTTGGGGACGGAAGGGGGCCTTATTTTATTTGTGCAAGAGGTCTAATGTCCTGTGTTGACGATTTCCCCAAGCACGGAGCGGAATACAGATTGTGAACACTTTCGATTACCGGTAAGCCACCAACCATGAGTCCCTCATGGCTGCCCTCTGAAGCCTGAAATCTAATGGGGACAAACTTAGCTGTGCTAGTGCTGCCCGCGTGACAGAGGTATTGGCACCGTGTGACCATGCCCCGAATCCATCAATCACGCTAGCCATCTGGGGGCTCAGCCAATAGGAGTCCGTCACTCAAACGAGCCTGACTACCGCACTTTATGGGCTGTTAATACTTATTCACATCGACAGCGATCGCCCCAACCCTGCGAATACCTGCCAGTCTGTTGATTTTACCCAGATAAAATTTTGTAGCCGTTAATCCTATCAATGCTTGGTTATTGCAAATGTATTGCATTAGACCCAGAGATTGGTTACCTTATTGTTAACGAAAGTCATTAAGGAGGATGGCCTGGTAGATGTAAACAAGAACCTGTATTTACTTGCTTTCCTTGCACGCTAAGGATTTTAGCTGCTTTGAGCCATTTGTTGAGAGCTTTTCGACAATCTGAGGCATGAATCTATTTAGAAGTATTTTCACTAGCAATTTTAAGTTCTGAATTGCCCTCCCACTTCCTCTACACTCCCAAAGTTTATGGATATGACCTGTTCCGACTCAAAAATTTCCCTGGCCCTTGACCCTGTTGATCGCTGGAGTATCTTTGCCCGCTTACAAGACTTATCGGTGCCCTGTGAGTGCACCTGTGGTCAACCGCTCCAAGTCTCAGCAGTCAGCCCAACTGCTGTTTTGCATATTTGGACCGTGGTGCGAAGTACGCAAATGCCCCGCGATGCCGCGATCTCAGCTTTAGAAACCTGTTGGAATATGACGGTGACTGCATGAAACGAACCTCTGACCTTGATCGTGTTGCCAGTGCTGCGGTGCATCGCCCCCAGGGTGTTGTGCTCCAAGGCCAGTTCACTGAGGTGTTGCGATCAGCTAAAGGCAAACTCAAAGGCATCTACCTGCGATCGGATACCGAGATTTATGCCATCAAGTTGCCGAAGTATTTACGCCCGATGCTAGTGCGCGAACTCGCGCCTGGCACTTTTGTACAGGTCTGGGCATACTTCGATGACGAAAAATGGCGGGGTCTTAACTTGTTGCCCTTGCCAGAGGACGAGGCGATCACCCTACGGGAAACCTGGCAATCACACACCCTGGCAGAGGCTACGGTGACGCCCTCGGCTGAGCCTGAAGCTACATCACCAAAACCGCTCTGCGTCAAAGTTTGCCGTAAAGGTAGCTGTTTTAAGCAGGGGGGCAAAAAAATTATGCAGTCTTTGGCTGCTGAGATCGCTGCTGATCCAACCTTGCAGCACATTTCGGTAGAGGGGGTTGGCTGCTTAAAGGCATGCAAACGCGGTCCCAACCTTAAACTTTCCAATTCCAAAAAGGTGATTACTGGCGTCACCCCTAGCAATGCTCTTGATCTCGTGCGTAAGCACGCTTAGTGCCAGTAGCTTGGCTGCTAAAACCAGCCATGGGCAATTGATGACGGCTGATTGGCCACGCCCTTTTTAGATCTACCCACCAGTCTAGGTCAGCTAATCCGATGTACTACTTTAACTACCGACAAACTACAACAGAAACCCCGCATCCCCTTAAAGCCAGGGAATGCGGGGTAATAACCTAACTAATTATTCGCCTTACCAGCTCAACTTGAGGCTGTCAGGGGTTAAGAAGTGCTCTAGATGATATGACCGCTCTTCAGTTTTGAGCAGCAATTGCTCTAACAAATACCGAGTGGCGCGATCACCCAAACTCTCAGCCTGTCCAGCCAACCGCCGCAGCATCTGAACAACTGACTGCTCAGCTGCCAAATCATGCTCAATCATCAAACGACAGCGATACACGTCATCTTCTTCTGCCTGAAAGCAGCAAAGTTCAGCCAACTTGCCAAATGAGGTGGGCGGCACCCCCCCTAAACCATGTAGGCGTTCACCAACTTCATGGGCATGCTCTTGCACTTCTTCATAGCTTTCAGAGAAATAGTTGTGGAGCATGTAATACTCCGAACCTTCCACTACAAAATGATGCTTCTGATACTGCATATAAAGGCCCATAAAGCTGGCATAGGCAATGCCCAGCCCTTCCACCATGGGTTCGGTTACCGACTTTTCCAACAATATGGGGTTGTCAGCAACCTCGCTATAGGCTTGCAAATGGGTTTCGGTGACAGGCATATTCATTCCCTCGATAGATAGCAATCGACAGTCTTTAGAGACATATCCGGTATTCAGACTCTCAGCACGCCTTTTAATCTTAACGTTACTTTCTACCTTTTTTTGCCAAACGGAGAGTTAATCAAACGGCAAAAATCTTCATTTCTTCAAAATATCGATTTATAGCGAAAACCATTGTCAATAAACAAATTTCAGACATATCGAAAACCACTTTCAATAGTCCACAGACCATGACTCAAAATGATTCCTTCGATACTTTTGAAAGACTGGAGCTCAAAAGCAACCCAGGGGAAGTATTGCGAATGCTCCTTAATCAAGAGGGGTTTCGGGTGACGGAACAAAGACAAAGAATTCTCGAAATTATGAGGGAAGTTCCAGAGGGAGACCATTTAAGTGCTGAGGATGTTCATCAAAAGCTTACTGAGAATGGCGAAAAAATTGGGTTTTCCACCATTTATCGAGCCTTACATTTATTAGTTGATTTAGGTATTTTGCGAGAACTTTCCCTGTCGGAAGAACGAAAATTTTATGAATTCTGTGATCCATTAACTGCAGCACATCATCATTTAATCTGTACACAATGTGGCACTGTTCAGGAATTTGAAGATACTGCTGTATTGACCTTAGGTAGCAACGAAGCGATCAACCGAGGCTTCTCTCTGCTGGATTGCCAATTTACTGTGCGGGGGGTGTGCCCTAAATGTGCGGCGACTAGACAAGCGATCGCATAAACCGCTTATCTACTCAGGGCTCAGTGAGCCGGTCATCGCATTGGATCAGAACCCCTTGGATGCCGGATGACATAAGAGCGATTCTGTACCGGGGAGGGCTCGCAATTGGGTGAGAACCGCTCCCTTTCCTCAAGGTTGTTATGTCTAGCAATTCCTCAGGCTAGAGTCGTTGCTGAAGGGTTGTTTCGATCTCTGCCTGCTCGGCCTCTGTGCCAGCAAATAACACACTCACTTTGCCCGCTTGAATCGTGCCCCAGTTAATTAAAATCACTCCTTTATGGGTGGCTGGATTATAGGCAATGTCTTTGAGGTCAATGTCTTTGAGCGATCGCAACTGCGTTTTATAAGTGCCGCTGCTCCACTGTGGAATATTGAGTCGTTTAGCCACAATCGTGGGATATGAAGAGCCATTGAACCGAGGGTTGCATTCAATCGCCACATAGCGCGTTCCGGTCGCTTCTGGGATGACGGCGACATCCACAGCAAAAATGCCCTTCATCCCGCGATCGCCCATCCACTGGGCAAAGGGAGCGACTTTATCCCACGGCTCATGAGCTGACGGATAGCGGTTGCCCTTGTGGACACAGCCGTCCAAAACTTGCTCAGACACTAACAATGGTTCAATCTCGCCATTGCTGACCCGATACTGCAGATTTAAAAACGTAGCAGCATTGACTTCTTCTTGAATTTGTAACGGTTCTTCTGGTACCAGGGTGGCAAAGGCCTGGGCGAGTTCGTCAGCATCTGCACAGCGCTTAATCCCGACTCCGTGGTCGGAGACAGCTGGTTTGACAAAACAGGGAAAAATCTCAACAGCGGCGGCTTGTGCTTCGGCTAAGTTGGCAAACCGAAAAGTTTTAGGAACGGACACGCCAATCTCTTCTGAGAGTTGAATAAAGTTGTTTTTCGAATTCACAAATTCGACGATCTCTCGCAGTTGACCGTCCCATTTTTGAAACATGTGGCGATAGGTATCGTGGGGATTGATCACATCGCCAAAAAAGTAAACGCTGATTTCTCGGTCAGGAAATTGGTTGATCACATCGAACGAAACATCCCAAATGACATCGTGGGTATGGGGAAGACCCACTTGTGCATAGTGATCGACAATGGCTTCCCATTCAGGTTGCAAGGTTTGGGCTAACTGAATTTTGTCGTCTGCATGCGTTAGCCCCAACGCTCTGCCGGAATAAAGTTGGATGCTGTCATCACGATCATGGGTGTAGAGAGTAATGTCGTGGTTGTAAATTTTCATAGGGGCACAACAACTTACTGTAAAAGAACACAAAGAGGCGGCCAGTTCCCGATGCCAACAAGCCTCCCTCCCTTAAACCAAAACGGTTTATGCGGTCCCTGAGCGGTATATCGACAGGACT
>CAZLYS010000485.1:0-4488 GCA_964563415.1 uncultured Halomicronema sp. | reverse complement strand
TGCCACAATGGGAATACCCAGGTCGGTGAGGCGATCGCGCAAGACTTCCTCAACAGTGAAACTGGGCACGTTATCAGGCGGGTCACAGCGACTAAATCGCCCTAAAGCAACCCCCCCGAGCTGGGATAATTTGCCCAACATGCGCCAGTGGGTCAGCATGCGATCAAGCCGGTAAGGGGCTTCCGTCACATCTTCCAACGCCAAAATGGCTCCCTGTAGATTCGGTTCATAGACGGTACCCAATAGGTGGGTAGCCACTGTGAGGTTGGCGGGCAGCAGTGGCCCCGTAATCTGGCCCGTCCGCCAACTTTGCCCCGCCAGCGGCGGCAAAGCCCGCCCCGCCACCCAGTCAAACAACCGCTGTTGCGACCAGTCCGGTTCGTGTATCAGGGTGGTCAACAGTGGGCCATGAACGCCAGACACCCCTTGGTTGCCAAGACTCCACAACAGACTCGTGATGTCTGAAAAGCCAATTAGCCACTTAGGCGGCCCTGACGGCCATTGCCAAGATTCCAGCAGGCGGGTGCCGCCAAAACCGCCTCGCGCGCAGAGAATACCGCGACAAGCCGGATCTTGCCAGGCGGTGAACAACTGGTGGCGGCGGTGCTCGTCAGTGCCCGCTAAATATCCCCAGCGGTCATCAAAGCCGGGTGTGAGCTTAACGCGATAGCCTTGAGCTTGCCACAGGGCCAGACTGGCTTCTAGGGCGGCCAGTTCGCGCAGTGCCCCACTGGGAGCAACCACATGCAGCTCATCACCAGGTTTTAGAGGAGGAGGACAGGTACAAGCCAGCATGAATCACTACAGAGAAAAACAACTGAGAAATTAATAGGCGATCGCTCCAGTTTGTGCCCCCCTGCCTGAACCTGCAGATCAATCAGGATATCGGGTGGCAATGGGGATAGATTGCCGAGCCGTGGTCACCGCTGGCGATGACGTCTGGTCCCCATGGCGCATAAAAGTGAGATAAGCGCTCAATTGGGTCCAACTGATGGCGGGGGCCTCTCCTTGCGGCGCGCATTCATCTCGCAAAAATGCCTTACCAGCAGAGGTCAACCAGATTGCTCCTAAACGCTGCTGGGTGATGCGGATGA
Organism: uncultured Halomicronema sp.; assembly: GCA_964563415.1. Classification (GTDB taxonomy): domain Bacteria; phylum Cyanobacteriota; class Cyanobacteriia; order Phormidesmidales; family Phormidesmidaceae; genus Halomicronema. The sequence goes on along the minus strand of CAZLYS010000485.1, from coordinate 3,394 downwards.
GTCCTTGTTGAGCTAAATCGGCAACTAAAGCCTGACGCTGGTCAGTCGGTACCTTATAACAAATTTGGTCAGGGTGGATGCTGCGATCACGGCAAGATTGCAGTACATACTTTTCGTCTGGCGTCACGGGTAACACTGAGGTATCGAGGTGCAGGAGTGTGCGTCCAGCCGCAGCAATGCCAAAGCGCGTCACGATTATTTCAAAGTCGACCAATCCTTTGTCTTTTAGTTGTTGCCATAGGCGATCGCGGCGGGTAGTCGACAATTGCGGTAGCGGGGGTTCGGCAGCGGCGGGAGCCCGATAGTTAGGGTGACGCAGCAGCCACAATAGGCACTGCAACTCAGTTGGGGGTAATTGCAAAGACACAAGCCCACCAAGACAGAACAAATATCGCTTAGTCTAGCGAAAGTCGATCGCTCTGAAGACAACAATCCATGAAGTTGCTCATCGGTGGCTAGAGCTGCTGCTGCAACCCCTAGAAGCAGGATGCCAACTGGGATAACTCATCGTGTAATCAGGCGAAATTACAAATATTTGTCACTTAACGCTAAGTTTGTCGATCTTTATGGGCAATGGATAAAGTAGGTAACTGCTATCGGGAAGAGATTTTTGACAAGATATAGCCAGAGATTCTGTTCAAAGGTCAGCAATAGAGGCTCTACTGATTGCCAGCTTCAGCGATTTAAACTGTTCTCATCAATCCATAGATTGCTCCAGATTACCCTGCTCAATGCCCAGAGGTGGTTTCAATTGTTTGAACTCACCTGGTCGAGAGTTCTACTTCAATACTATTGGTTGCCTGCTTGCCGTGATTTTGCTGCTGATTTCCAGGGGATCTGACTGCTAGACTCACTGAACATCTGTTAAGCCTGAAGATTGACTAAGTCCTCCACAAATTTTTTGATGTGGTTTGCTTTCCCTCCAAGTCCGACTCTCCATCCTCTATTAACCGCTCGATAGCTTCTAAAACTTTAATGAGTGGCGATATTTCTTCTGGAATCCCTGCAGCAGTGGCGACTTTTTTGCCACTGTTAGAGCAAATGAGTGAAGGTATTCAAATCTTTGACGTCCAAGGTTGCCTGCTCTACGCCAATGAAGTTGCGGCGCAAAGCCTTGACTTCCAAACCCCCCAAGACTTGCTCAAGGCTCATCAGGAACAGCTTTATGGAACAGGCATCGTGGCCTTGATGCATCCCACTGGGGAGCCCCTAATGCAGGCTGACTATCCCTGTGTGCAAGCATTAAAGGGCGAGAAGGTCGCTGAAAAAATCCTGCATTTTATGGATCATCAGCACCGCGATCGCTGCCTGGCGATACGGGCCATGCCCCTGCGGGATGATACCGGTACAGTGCAATATGCGGCGGTGCTAAGCCGTGACCTGAGCGATTTACAAGCGACCACACAGTCAATAGAGCAAAAAACCCAGCAGCTATACCAAATTGCTGATGTGTTGCCAAGTTTAGTGGCCTGTTTAGATCTGCAAGAGCATCACATTTATGCGAATCAGACTTATCTCAAAGCTTTTCGTGTAACCACAGAAGAGCTGCCTGGTAGCACTCTACAAGCGGTTGTCGGGCCAGTGCTCTACCAACAACTGCGTCAGCCCTTGCAGCAGGCATTCAGCGGTCAAGTTGTCGATGTCTGCTTACCCACCAGGGGGTTAAGACCACGATTACAGTACGAGCGAGTTAGCCTCATTCCGCAGTTTGAAGGGCAAGTCGTGGCTGGCGTTTATTTAATCCTGAGTCAGATTACGGCCCACAAGCACACAGACGATTTATTGCAAACCGAGACCAATTTTTTTCGCCACTCTCTCGAAGCCGCCTCTGTGGGCACCTGGGATTGGCACTTGCTGGATCGGGAAATGCTCTGGTCTTTACCGCAAGAACAGTTGTTTGGCCTCAAGCCGGGCAGCTTTGATGGGCGGCCCGAAACATTTTTACAACTCGTCCACGAGGCCGATCGCGATTTTTTGGAGGCGGCGATCGCCACTGCAACCCAGCCGCAACAACAATTTGCCGCTGAGTTTCGCGTCATCTTGCCAGATCAAACCATCCGCTGGCTTAATCAACGGGGGCAGGTGTTGCGTGACTCGCAAGGTCAGGTCATTCGGATGGTGGGGGTCACGTTTGATATCACCGCTCAACACACCGCCCAAACCCTCTTGATGAAACAAATGGGGCGCGATCGCCTGATCTCAAAACTGTCTCAAGATATTAGCCGGACTGAGAAGGTTAATCAGGCTCTGCCCGAAATCTTTGAAACCGTGCGTGAGCACTTAGGACTTGATCGACTGATGTTGATCGACCTGCGCGAAAATGCCGGTAAAGTCATCGCCGAAGCCCAAATTCCCGCCATTGAATCAATCCTGGATTGGAAAATGCGCCATCCCTGGTCAGTCAAAGCGACCTACCTCGAAAAGTTTCGGTTAGGTCATCCAGTTAGCACTTCTAACGCGTATCAACAGTCGTTAAGTGAAGCAGAACGCAGCTTTTTGACCTTTTTTGACGTGAGTGCTGACTTATCAATTCCCCTATTGGACGGTGACCAACTTTGGGCGTTACTATCGGCCCAATCACGACAACCCCGCGACTGGCAATCCGAAGAAATCAGATTATTAGAAACGATTGGCATGCTAGTTAGTACCGCGATTCAGCGTGATCGCCTGCATGATTATCTGACCCGAGCCAATCGCGAACTCAAGCGCTTTGCCTATCTTGATGGCTTGACTCAAGTAGCCAATCGCCGCCGGTTTGAGCATTTTCTCAATCAAGAGTGGCGCCGCCTGATGCGCGAGCAGTCATCGATGGCTCTCATCATGGTCGATATCGATCATTTCAAGGCCTATAACGATCTCTATGGGCATCAAGCTGGCGATGATTGTCTGCGGCGGGTGGCAGGCATTTTGCGCAGTGCAATTCAGCGTCCGGCAGATATTGTGGCTCGCTATGGTGGCGAAGAGTTTGTTTTGGTGCTCCCTAATACGGGCATCGAAGGGGCCGAAACCATTGCTGAAAGAATCCGAGTCCTCCTCCAACAAGCCCAAATTCCCCATAAGGGCTCACCCGTGAGCAAATTGCTGACCGTCAGTTTAGGCATCGCGGCCATGTATCCCCATCCCCTCAAAGCTCCTGATGATCTGGTCAAGATTGCTGATAAAGCCCTCTATCAGGCCAAGGCAAATGGGCGCGATCGCACCGTGGTTTTCTCCCCCCAAAAAGCCTCCCCAACCTAGAGAAGCTTTAGTGCCCTCACCGACTCATGAACTTCTGCTTTGCCCCTTTTGGTATAGCAGAATGCGGAATGCAGAGGTCGGAATTCGGAATTGAAATGCTTGTCAGACATTTATTTCAGCTACCTAGGATAACCGGAGCAAACTGCGGCTAGCTGTA
>CAZLYS010000484.1:0-4489 GCA_964563415.1 uncultured Halomicronema sp. | reverse complement strand
CCCTTAGGGCCTTCATATCGGACTACGACAATGTCACCCGCCACAATTTGCTTATCCAGAATCGCCCGCAGACATTCTTCTTCCGATTCAAAAACGCGGGCCGGGCCAGTGATCTGGCGCTTTTTAATGCCAGTGAGCTTAGCCACCGCACCCTCGACCGCTAAGTTGCCTTTCAAAATGCCCAGGTGTCCTTGAGGATACATGGGGTTGTCAAAAGTCCGAATCACGTCTTGATCAGAACGTGGCTCCGTGGGGATATCAGCCAACAACTCTTCAACGGTTTGGCCGGTAATGGTGAGGGCGTCGCCATGTAGTAGCCCTTTGTTCAGTAGCATTTTCATCACTTGAGGCACGCCGCCGGCTTTATGGAAGTCGGTGGCCACGTAGCGTCCGGATGGTTTCAAATCACAGAGTACAGGTACCCGACGACGAATGGTTTCAAAGTCATCGATGGTAAGGTCAACGCCGATCGCATTCGCGATCGCCAACATATGCAGCACCGAATTGGTGGAACCTCCCACCGCCATGATGACCGACAGCGCATTTTCAAACGCTTTGCGCGTCAGAATCTGACTTGGCAGAATTTGCTTGCGGATAGCTTCTACCAAGACCTGCGCCGACTTCTCAGTGCTGTCAGCCTTTTCTGCATCTTCTGCTGCCATGGTCGAAGAGTACATTAGACTCATGCCCATCGCTTCAAATGCGGAGGACATGGTGTTAGCGGTATACATGCCCCCGCACGAACCTGAGCCTGGACAAGCATTGCGCTCAACTCCTAGGAGCCTTTCTTCATCAATTTTGCCAGCGCTGTACTCACCCACCGCTTCAAATGCGCTGACAACGGTCAGATCTTCGCCTTTGTAGTGACCAGGCTTGATGGTGCCGCCGTAGACAAAAATCGAGGGAATATTCAACCGACACATGGCCAGCATCGCGCCGGGCATATTTTTATCACAGCCGCCGATCGCAATCACCCCGTCCATGCTCTGACCGTTACAGACCGTCTCAATGGAGTCGGCAATCACTTCACGAGATACGAGGGAATATTTCATCCCCTCAGTGCCCATCGAAATGCCGTCACTAATGGTGATCGTGCCAAAGAGTTGCGGCATGCCCCCAGCTGCGCGAATGCCTGACTCAGCGCGATCGGCCAGGTCGCCAATACCCATGTTGCAAGGAGTGATGGTGCTAAAGCCGTTGGCAACACCAACAATAGGCTTGGTAAAGTCATTGTCGCCAAACCCCACTGCCCGCAACATGGCTCGGTTGGGAGTGCGCTGTACCCCTTGGGTCACGACCTGACTTCTACGGTTATCTGACATGACTACCTTGTCCGCCTGTACTGAAAAATGCTTCCTAATCCTATCGAATTCGCTTTTACTCGCGGCATAGACTCAATCATTGACCCATCATAAAAATGCTGACTTGGCTGATTCGCCATGGCCTTTTTAGACCGCTGCAAATGGCAAAGTTCTGTAAACTCACGATAGGCAGCGAGGCTGCATCACAGCTTTTGCTAACCTCATAGACTTTGCCAGCCAATATGGGAGCGCTGGTGTTGAGAGTAGGCTTCAACCCCTTCTATTTCATCGGCATCAGTCATGCAGGGAGATCCGTTTGAGATTTTTGAGGACTCGGCGTGGCTACTGTTGAAGGAGCGATCGCTCTTATGTCCCCCGAACAGAGTCTGAATAGCCAATGCTACCTCTGCTGGGGCATTCTAAAGATGGTTAGAGGAACGCGTTTTTTCGCCCGAAATGGAGCTGATCGAAGAAATCGCGTTAAGATTAGCCAACTCATAAGTTGTCCCCCCTGTTTTAGTCCGTTGAAAAGAAGTTGCTGCCCCCATTGACTTGGTCACTGCTCCCACTTGATTAGATGAGTGACTGATTAAAGCCTTCATTCAACGAGAGTGTAACTAGTAGGTTCCCGCGTTAAGGTTTCGATTACATGGATGCGAATGAAGTCACGGCACGGTATGCCTCAGGAGAACGGGATTTTCGCGGCGCGAATTTAAAGGGTATCAATTTACAAAATGAGAACCTGCGGGATATCAATTTGCGTCAAGCAGTCTTGCATGGTGCTAATCTTGCGGGCTGCGACTTAAAGGGGGCGAATCTTCGAGAAGCGCTGCTCGAAAAGAGCAATTTGCAGAGCGCCCATTTAGAACTGGCCAATTTAATTGGCGCTGATTTAGCTCATGCTGATTTGACGGAAGTTAACCTCAACCAGGCAGGGATTAGAGGCACTAATCTGACGAAGGCAACTTTAAATAAGGCGAAAATTCAAGACGCTAATTTAAATGAAGCTGTCCTAGATGGTGCCCAACTTCGAGAAGCAGATTTATCGCACTCGGCACTCAACCGCTGTCATTTGATTGAGGCTGATTTGACCCTGGCCAAACTAGAAGGGGTGAGTTTGGCGAACGCGATTTTGACAGGGGCTTTGCTCACGGGGGCCAATTTATCAGCTGCATCGCTAAGCGGAGCCAACCTCGACAATGCTGACTTGGGGGGCGCAGATTTGAGTCGCAGCAAGCTCCAAGGCAGTACCCTAGTCAATGCTCATCTGGTACAGGCTAATCTACGGGGTGCCAACCTAAGCTGGAGCTCTCTAAGGGGAGCCGAATTGCGCGGAGCTACTTTCTATCGAGCGAAACTGAGCTGGTCAAATTTGAGCGGTGCTACGCTTAACGATGCGGTGATGATTAGCGCCAGTATGGACTATGTCAATTTGCGGAATGCGGTGTTGACCGGGGCGATTCTGCCGGATGGTCGAACTCATGAGTAAGTGATTGATTCGCTGTTTGAAAGGGGCCGTGTGGCCGAGGCGAAATTCTTGCCGCTAGGTCAATCGGTCGAATTGGCAGCTGTGCCACGGTATCTTGTCGCCAGTGAGCGATGCGATGCTGAACATCAATCAGCTCTAAATGCATTACCGAAGCGATGCTTTTGAGGGTCGGGGTGAGTCGATGCGCTAGGCGATCGCGAGTTGCTAACCAACGATTTACGCTAGCGGGCAGACGATCGCTAAACCGCAAAGGCAAGTCCTGAGTGGAGAATTGCGCAGCATATTCAGCGCTGAGAAAAGGTCTGTATTGCTCTGCTTGAGGAGTCTGCTGCATCGCAAAACTCAGTACCAGGCCATTAATATAAGTGCGCAGAGGGGCTGTTTGACTGGCCGTATGTTCGGGCATAAAGGGCACCTGAGTCAGGGCCGGATTAATATTGTCTGGGTCTCCCACGCTGAGGTGAGTGCCGCCAATAATGGCGACGAGCGATCGCGGCCCCGCAAGTTGGTTAAAAGGGCGGAGCTGCTGATCAGACACTGAGGCAATGCCATCACTCGTACTCGTAACGACTAGCGTCGGTAACTTGACTGGACGCAAACCTTCACGGCCAAACAACTGCCCTGCCAAGGGATTCATCAAGACCAGCTGCGTGATGCGCGCATCTGCCAGGCTTTCGGGTGGAAACTCGGCTTCCGCCGCCGCACATTGAAACCACTCTGCCGGGGTCGAGGCTCCGGCTTCTAAAGTCGCACAAAAGTTGGCCAGCATAATTGGGTCAACCTTGCCCCCTGCCAGCACTAAGCCCGTATAGCCTCCGAGGGAATGGCCGACCAGGGTGACCGAATCCATGCGGAGACGATCGCGCAGGAAAAAGGAATGCTCATTGAGATCCGCTAAGCGATCAAGAATAAAACTGACATCTCGGGGGCGTTCCACAAATTCTTCTGCGGGTAAAATCGCGCCCTCCTGGCGAATCAACGCATCGACATTGCTGCCAGGATGCTCGAGAGCAACCACAGTAAACCCGTGAGATGCTAAGTGTTCTGCTAAGTAATGAAGAAAATATCGGTCAGCCCCAAAACCATGGGATAGCACTACCATGGGACCGCTGGTCGAGTCTGACCAATACAAATTGATGGGAATTATGCGATCGCGCTCATGGTCGCGAAACGACACTGACCACCGCTCTGACACATCGGCACCGGGTACTGATGGCTCAAAATCACTTGCCAAGGGCAGCGGTCCTCGATCAGTCAACTCTTGATCCAGCACCCGACTGAGTGCTGTTTGCTCCAGCCGAGATAGCCCCACCTGAGAGATCAACCTTACTAAGGCCAAACCGTCGAGGGTCAGTGTCTCTTCCGGTAAAGCTTGTAGCAATGTAATAGCAGTGACGCCCTGGGAGCTTTCTTCAGCCGTTTGCAGTGCTGATTGAATCATCTCTGGCGTCAGTTCGGGAGCAATTTGTGAGAGCGTGGTTACCACCGGTCGCCCTTTTACTGTCCCGATCAAATCTTGAACAAAGCGATCGCGCACCGTCGGTTCGACATTGAGGTGACGTTGCAGTGATTCGCGCAAGGCTGGCGTTAGCAAAGGCCCGTAATGCTCTAGCTGGGGCGATACCTGCCCTGTATGGGCAAAGTTGGCGAGGTCATCAACCTGTACGCGAGTTTGTACAGGGCCAAACTCTACGTTGAT
>CAZLYS010000483.1:0-4492 GCA_964563415.1 uncultured Halomicronema sp. | reverse complement strand
ACCACAGCCATTCATGTGGCTACTTTTTTGCAAGGGCAGGCTGAGACAGTGCTCATTGATGCTGACCCCAATCGATCTTCGTTGGGGTGGGCCAGTCGAGGAGAGTTACCGTTTCCGGTGATTGACGAATGGCATCCCGATGCCTTGAGTGACGACTTTCAGCATGTGGTGATCGATACACAAGCCCGCCCGACCCAAGATGATTTGGCCACTTTGGCAGGGCACTGCGATTTGCTAATCTTGCCGACGACGTCTGACATTTTGGCATTGGAAGCCTTGGTGCTTACGGTGAATACGCTCAAAATGATTCCGACGGCTCGCTATCGCATTTTGCTGACGTCGATGCCGCCAAAACCGACTAAAGCCGAAGCCGAAGTGCGATCGCTGTTGGCTGAGGCCCAACTCCCTGTGTTTCAGCAGGGGATTCGTCGTTACAGCGTCTATCAAAAAGCGGCCAAGGCTGGCGTACCCGTTTATGCCGCTAAAGATCCCAAGGCCGAAATCGCCTGGCAAGACTATGAAGCAGTCGGTCACGAGTTATTGAACTCAATCGACTAATGTCAGTCAGGTCTTGAATTTAGGGTAGGTAAACCGGAGAAAGCTGAGGAGCAAGAGTAGCAAGGCAAATATTACCCTGATGCCCAGCGTTGGCCCGACACTAGGAAACACCAAACAGTTTGGTTGCAGGCTGGGTTTGGCGAAAGGAGTTGCCGCTAGAACTGCCCCTGTGTTCAGTAGTCTTTGCAACAAAAGTTAGAGGGGTTCTAGTGGCCTGCATGATAGCATCGCCGAGAGATGTCAGAATCTCATTACGTCATCTTGTTAGTGGGTGGAGGTTTTACACCATGGCAGAAGACTTTAGCGCCAGAGAAAGAGCCTTTTATGAAAAGGTGATGCAACGGGCCAGCCTTCCTGATATTTATGATGCGCGAGACCTGACCACGATCGTATTTCGCACTATGCGAGATTTGATGACGACGCAAACCGATCAGCAAACCGAAGCCGCTTTTAAAGATGCTGACATCGCGGATATTTGGCGTGATGATAATCCGATTGTGTCTTTCCTCAGCCGGTTTCGACCGCCCTTAGACATTGATTCTGAATTGTTCCTCCGCCGGGTTAAGCAAGAGGGTGGCGTGCCCAAAAATGTCACGCCTGAAGCGGTTGTCATTGCCGTTTTTTCGGCTGCGCGGGAATCCATTGCTCCGGAGCAAGTCCAAGAAATTGCCAAAACCCTACCCGACGGCCTGCGGATCATGTGGGAACAAGTGTAGTCTGCCCCATCATCAGGTGATGTCAAGAGGCGATCGCGATCCCCATCTACAGCGGGTTTGCGATCGCCTCTTCATTTTTTGCAGCCACTAGCCATCGGGAAACTGCCAACAAGAAATCGTCTCCACGTCTTGGCTACCGCAAGCACAGCGCACTTCATGGGTAGAAGCGATCCACTCGCGATCGCAGCGGCGGCAGTGACAAAACACATTGTTATCATCAGCTTGCCTGAGGCCAAATTGCCACTGGTGCAGTTCTTCTGGAGTGAATTGGGAAGTTGGTTCACGCATGCCCCACCTCAGAATGCTGATGCATGACTGGCATTGTAGCCCTTGAGTCGTGTCGTTGGACCAGCTTCAAGAGCGAGTTTTTGTGCCCATATGGTCACGGCATCATATTCAAAATCGGTATTTGAATTCCAACATTGAGGCGATTTTTATTGCAAGCGACTGCCATTAAGGCTAATATTCTCTAAAAGAATTGCTCTCAGCTGTCTCGATTTTTTGGGATGGCGGAGTCGCAGTTTAGCTTGGAGCATATCAGGTTGGTGCAATTGGTTTCTCCCTTTCAGGTCAAGCGGTCAGTTATCATTTCCGCCACCGTTGTTGCCCTCTCAGCCATTGCTCACAGCGCCATTTTGTGGCTACCGCTGCCTGGCACTGGCCCTAAAGAAGAGACTTTGTCAGCCGCTCAACCCCGGGGCGAAGAAATAGCAGTGGTGATTCTACCGGGGCAAGAGGCTCCAGCCGAGCCACCGCCGCAAGTTATTGAACCAACGCCATTACAGTCGGTAGTCCCTGCCTCAACTGAGCCTGCAGCCTTGTTGCCAACAGATGTCACTCCGCAAGCTGCCTCTCCACAATCACAATTACCGTCGGTGCCGACGACGCCTCAAGTCCCCGCTGCTGAATCCCCAGCGGCGGATGATTTACCGATTGATGAGGGAGATCCTGCGCCGGTGTTTACGCCCCCTGAAAATGACGGCCCGCTGTTGAGCTATGGCGATGGCTTTCCCCATGCAGCGGGGGCGATTAGCGGTTGCTTTGGCCTCACTGGGTGTCAACGCGTTCCCAATACCGATAACTTTCGCAATGTCGGGCGAAACCTCGTTGCTGCTCTGAGGGCTCAAGGCTACAAGATCAACCTGCGCGACGAATTCACAGAAGCGGGGCGCAATGTCTATGCATTAATTGCCCCAGACAGTTCTGACGAGCAGTTTTTAACGATTTTTTCCTCTACCGAAGATGGTTCGGCCATTTATATCATGAGTGCTGAGCCGTTGACTTTAGATGAGTTGAGGTTGCTCTCTGCCAGTGTGGGCGATGATCACCCATTGATTTAGCGGTTGTATAAGCGTTGGCAACCCAGTTCTCTGGATAGCTGGCCCAAAACTTGTTGCGACTGATAGGGACCGAGGCCAATGCCGCCGCCCCGCTGATGGCAAAGCCCGAGCAAAATTTCGTTAATTCATAAGCACTTAGATGGCCCATCCGACGACTGTCAAAACTCAGGTGTCATTACCGCGATCGCAACGTCGCTTCTCCATTTCGGGTTGGTCGATTGTGGTATTGCTGATTGCGCTGTTAATCTCAACGCCGCTGTTATCAGTGCTGTTTACCGCCTTCACCCATATTGGCGATGAGACCTCCCGTACCGTTTGGCAGCATTTAGTGACGACAGTGCTGCCCGGCTATGTGCTGAATTCCTTGGGATTAATGCTAGGCGTGGGCGCTGGGGTGCTGGTGCTGGGTGTCAGTACGGCCTGGCTAGTCACGATGTGTCGGTTTCCGGGAAGCCGAGTTTTTGAATGGGCTTTGCTACTGCCCCTCGCAGCTCCCTCTTATTTGTTGGCCTATACGTACACTGACTTTTTGGACTATTTTGGCTTTATGCAAACGGGTCTGCGCGCTTTGTTTGGTTGGGAAACAGCCAGCGATTATTGGTTCCCGGATGTGCGATCTCTGCCGGGGGCGATCGTCATGTTCAGTCTAGTGTTGTACCCCTACGTCTATATGCTGGCGCGGGTGGCCTTTCAAGAACAGTCTCTCTGCACGCTGGAAGCCAGCCGTTCACTGGGCTGTAACCCTTGGCGCAGTTTTTGGACGGTGGCACTGCCTTTAGCTCGACCGGCGATCGCGGCGGGAACGGCTCTGGCTCTGATGGAGACGTTAAACGACTATGGCACCGTCGAATATTTCAGCGTACCCACGTTTACAACGGGCATTTATCGTACCTGGTTTTTCATGGGAGAACGGCTGGCAGCGACTCAATTAGCCAGTTTATTGCTACTGTTCATTGCCGGGCTGATTGTGCTGGAACGATTTTCGCGCCGCCAGGCCCGCTATTATCAGGGCATCGGCAGTCAATCCTACGTGTCGCAATTTCAACTACGGGGAATCAGGGCGATCGCGGCGCTGCTGGCCTGTGTCCTGCCGATTGTGCTAGGGCTGCTGCTACCTGCTACCTTGCTGTTGTGGATGACCCTCAGTAATCTAGACAAATCCCTCAACCGAGAGTTTTTTGAGCTGGCAAGCCACAGTCTAATTTTGGCAAGTGTGACCGCGATTTTGGGCATTTTGCTCGCTCTGATGTTGGCTTATGGAGCCCGACTACAGCCGGGTCCTGGGGTGCGGTTTGGTGTGCAAGTGGCCGCATTAGGATACGCCGTCCCAGGAGCGGTCATTGCGGTCGGCATCCTGGTGCCGACTGGGCGGCTTGATAATGCGATTTCTAACCTTTCAGAACGGTGGTTGGGCGTCCCGACGGGGCTGCTGTTGAGTGGTACGGTGGCGGCACTCGTGTTTGCCTATTTGGTGCGGTTTTTGGCGATCGCCATCAGCACGGTACAAGCAGGCTTGACCAAAATTCGTCCGACCCTGGATGATGCCTCTCGTTGTTTGGGCAACACCCCCACGCAAACCCTGACCCAAGTGCATGCGCCACTCCTTAGCGGTAGCCTGCTCACGGCTGCCGTGCTGGTCTTTGTCGATGTGATGAAAGAGTTGCCCGCAACCATGGTGATTCGTCCCTTTAACTTCGACACGCTGGCCGTGCGGGTTTTTCAATATGCGTCAGACGAGCGGTTAGTCGATGCTGCCGCTCCCGCCCTCGCGATTCTGGTGGTGGGGATTATTCCGGTAATTGTGCTGAGCTATCGCATTACTCGTAGTCGTCAGTATGCGGAAACTGATTAACGAAGAATGTTGGGCATTGCTGAATC
>CAZLYS010000482.1:0-4508 GCA_964563415.1 uncultured Halomicronema sp. | reverse complement strand
AGAATAGGCCAACCCCGCCTCCCAGTGAGACCCCGACACCAAGTAACCCCCAGGCATTCAAACGTCGCTGGCTGAGGCCAAAATGATCCAGCAAGACAAAGGTGGGCTGGTCAATTTCTTGACCCTGTCGCACGATGATATCGCCAGCCTGAACGTTCACAATAACGGCCTGCACTTGCTCGGCGGCGGCTTCCGCTTGGGCGCGCGTTTTTTCTGGGTCTTTTACCAGGTTGGGTTCTAAAACCGCCATGATGAGCCCCTGCCCCAGGTCTTGAGCCTCTAAGGGGATTTGGCCCTTGAGATGCTCATCGGCTGCGATCGCCAGTAAATCGGTCTGCACCCCTGCAGGAATGCCTTGCAACAACATCAGATCTAGTGTGCGTCGCACCTGTTGCCGCACGCGACGCCACTCAGTATCAGAGAGTCGGAAGAGGATCGGAGTATCAGGAATTGCCCGATCAACCTGGGCAAGGCGATCAAACTCAGCAGTGGCCTTACGAAAATCATCACGGGCAGTTTCGAAAATGACCTGCAGCGATTCCAACTCTAAAGCGGTGGGTAATTGCTGATAGCGCACCAAGTCCCGCGCCACTTTTTGCTGATCAGCTGTTAAGGCTTGATATTCTTCACGGCGAGTGAGCAATGCCAGGGGGGAGGTCGGCGTGTCGGCATCGCGCAGATCCGTCGCGACCGCGATCACCACTGACCAAATTGGGTCCCAGGCTGCTGTTGGGGCTTCACGAATGTAAGTTTGTGTAGCGGTAGGCAGTTGCCGACCATCTAATAACGGAAAGTCACCAGCCTGCTCCCGTAAAATTTCGGCTTGCTTGAGCAGGTTATCGAGAGAGTTTTGAATACTTTGATTTGCTTCTAAATTAGGAACCAAAACTGGAACGGCACCATTCCGCGCCGCTGTTCTTTCGGCTTCGGTGGTTTCTTGATCGACTACTGAAGCATCATCAGGTGCAATGACCGTCTTGGGCGATAGGGTGCCTACCTGCAGTTCAGGCTGACGGTAATAGCGTTGTCCCATGGCTGCCGTCAGTGTCAGTACTGAGATCGTCAGCGCGAGAGCAGGGCGAATGCGGCGGGATTTGGTGTGATCGCAGGGGCGATTGCGTTTGGCACTGGGGGGGAGCGGCGGTGAAGTCAGCAAACTATGTTGTAAGCGTTGCCAAGGCCAAGGTCGAGGTGCCTCGACTGGATACAGTTCATTAGCTGCCAGGGGACGATCATCGACGGGGTAGCCATCGGAACATTCGTCCTCTGAACGATCCTGAGGTAGCGACCATATGTCTGCTTGCCGAATCCATCGCCAAATCTTGTTCATGGTCATCTCAATCAAGGGGTGACCTATCCGTAAATCATTATTTGAAGATCGTGTGGCCACCACACAGTGCTAATCATTAAAGGCCTGCCTCGATTCAAAATATCGTTTATCCCAGCATCAACAAGCGTTCAGTCTGTCCCAAAAGGGCGATGGGCGATCGCACAACCTGTAGTCCCAGTTAATCTGATTTCAGAGAAATTCCACGACCGATCCCTATTGTGCCCATGCTCAGTATTTTTACGGTCCCCTGCGTTCCTAACCGGGAAAATTCAGTCGCTGTCTTCACCCCCACTCACCAAAAGATTCCCAATTAAAGTGTTGTTAAGTCATTATAGACGGCCTAAAGGATGGCTAGAGTTCACCTCTATCAACATTTATCGTTCTGGGTAACACCGCCAATTGCTGAGATCGCCCAGGGGTCAGCCGATACTGGCCAGACCATCGTTGCCAGAGGCTTGCGGTCCAAAGATCGAGAGCTTGGCCGCTGGTGATCTGCCAGCGATGTTGGAGCCATACTTGCAACGTCGGCGACGGCTGATTGAGCTCATGACGATAGCGAGTCGGTAGACTGGGCAAGGCCCCCCAGCCTGCACTCAACATACCCACTAAAATCGGCACACCTACCACGGTGTTGGGTGCCTGCAGACTTTGACCCACCGCGAGTTGAAAATCGCCTTGAGCAGCTAGCACGAACTTAATTGCCTGACATAGGCCAGCTTGACTCAGCGAGACTGATGGGGCGAGCTGCAACTGATGTTGCAAGTTGTCTAAGGCGACAATATCTTGTCGGAGGCAAGCCCGTAGACAATCGTAAAAGGCTGCCAAGGACCATGCGATTCTTGCCCTTTCGGACTCAGCATGCGGAATGGCCGAGATGAGTGATAGAACGTCAAGTCGTTCTAGTAATCGAGGTAGGTAAACCAATAAATCGCTTACTGTAGCCAAGTCTGAGCCGTTAGAGTCAGACTCATCAGCAACCATCAATGTGGACTGGGTCGCGATTATGTCAGCTTGGGAGAGCTGGTTGAGTTGATTGGCAATTGTTTGACTCCAACCATCATCCGCGATCGCAACGGTCGCCCAGTGGCCTGCTTCCTGTTGAACCGCAAGTTGGCCTGGTGAGGCCCAGGACAGCTGGCCTTGACTCACTGCATCGGCAATCACGAGGCCGACGATCATGGCCTGCAACTGGCTATTTCGAAAAGAAACCATAGGAATCCGTTGACCATCTAGCACTCTACGGTACCCTATGAAAAATTTGCTGTTACAGTGTTGTGCCGAGCGGGCCTGCTGCAACTCAAAGTAGCGGTTCTGTGATCTCTACCTGTTGTTGACTCTGTTTCATCCGTTTACCCCTTTTAAAGTCTATGAATTGCGCTTGTCTACGCTCTCGTTTGGTTGGTTCTGGATTACTGCTGGGTTTGGCAACTGCGACGGTGGTGGTAATGCCAACAACTTTGGCCGCAATCGCTGCCAACCCAACAGCATTGGCACAAGCTTCTATTCGCCCCACCCTACGACTGGGCAGTACGGGGAACGCGGTGTCAGAATTGCAGGCTATGTTGGTACTGCTGGGTTATTTGGAGGACCCGGTCAGTGGTCTTTATCAGCTTCCGACAGAAGCGGCCGTCAAAGCCTTTCAAACAGATGCTGGTCTGACGGACGATGGCATCGTCGGGCCCGCCACCTGGGAGAAACTGCTGCCCAATCCGTCAACTGAGTTGACGCCACCGGCGGTACCTGAAACCCCCACTGATGGTTCAGAAACTAAACCCGAAGATGAAGCAGATGCCCCCATTGCCTTGCCTATCTTACGGCAGGGGATGGTGGGACCAGCAGTTGCTCGAGTCCAAGAAACTTTGCGCGATCGCGGGTTTTACGATGGGGCGATCGATGGTATTTTTGGCCCCGCTACCGAAGATGCCGTCATGGAATTTCAGACCAGTACGCAACTGGCTGCTGATGGTGTTGTCGGGCCAGCGACCTGGCAAGCCCTATTGCAATAGTGCTTCCCTTTCCACGCACTCAACATAAGCTAACTGGGAACTATCGATGAACCTTGAGCCTCATCATCATCTTGATATGGAGGCTCAAATCTGGGTCTTTCAAACTTAGGGAACTGCTTGACGGCATCTGCTATGTAAGCTGGTTGCAACTAACAAGGATGCCCGAACGCTACTGAATGCCAGTTCCGTAGGCAATCACTTCAATAGAAACGATGCCATTGCCATTCCGACCCCCTAGTTCAGCAGTTTCTAATCGGACGTTGACCACCTGATGGGCGCCCCATTTCATGGCATCTTCTTTCATCCGCAAAATGGCTTCACGGCGACCGCGATCTACCAAAGACTCGAACACGCTGATGCGACCGCCAAACAAATTCATCCAACCCGCCACAAAGGTTTTGAAATAGTCGGAGGAAATGACAACCGAGCCGATGAAGAGTTTGCTGCGATCAGCCTCGGGAATTCGCGTCTTTGCGCCGATATTGACCACTTTGATTTGACGAGTACGATACTCGCGGTCGTGTAAATCTTGCAGATGCTTTCTCTCGATATGAGAGCCCACGAAGAAACCGACCGCAATCAAAATTAGGAAAATGCCGATGACATCCATAGGTCTAATCGATCTGTACAGCGGTGCCGTAGACGAAGAGTTCTGCCGCTCCCTGAGTCAGTGAAGAAGTCGCGAAGCGGATATTTACGATCGCATTGGCACCGAGTTTATTAGCTTCTTGCATCATGCGTTGGGTCGCCTCTTGGCGCGCTTCTTGTAGCAACTCGGTGTAGCCTTTGAGCTCGCCCCCAACAAGATTTTTCAGGCCAGCGGTAATATCGCGACCAATGTGTTTAGCTCGGACTGTGCTGCCCTGCACCAGCCCTAAATGTTTCACAACCTTGTGCCCAGGAACGCTTTCTAGCGTTGTCAGCAACATCCGGCTTGAGCGTGACAGTGCTGGTCTATCGTTCATAAGTATTTCCTTAGTTAGCACAGCAATGGCTCATTGCATGCTAGTCATGACGCTTGCGGTTGTTGTCGTTCTATAAGAATTTCTTCCCAACTCGTATTGCTCCAGAAACCGCGCGATTCCCCCCTGGCTATGATCTACTCGGCATTTCTGCGGCTATGATTTTGGGGAAGATTTTCCCATCTTGTTGACATCCCAGTGTTAATCAAC
>CAZLYS010000481.1:0-4526 GCA_964563415.1 uncultured Halomicronema sp. | reverse complement strand
CGAGTGGGAACGAGCAGCTCGCTGGCAGCCAGAGACCCAGACCCTACAATCGCTACCGTGGGGGAACGAATCGCTGAGCGATCGCCATGGCAACTTTGGCGGGTGGCAAGGGGGCGTGACACCAGTTGGGCAATATCCGGCGGGCCGCAGTGCGACCGGCTGTGATGATCTGCTGGGTAATGTCTGGGAATGGACCAACACTTGGTTTGACTGCTATCCCGGCTTCCAAGCCTTTCCCTATGAGGGATACTCACAGGCTTATTTTGATCGCGCTCACCGAGTGCTGCGCGGTGGCAGTTGGGCCACTCGTCCCTGGGTGCTCAGACCGACCTTCCGCAACTGGTATCACCCCCATGTGCAGCAGGTCTTTGCGGGTTTTAGATGTGTTTTAGGAACACAGTGAATTCTCAGCTCGCAATGTCAAAATATTTGGGGGCTCTTTTAAACCCCTGCTGAATTGCGAGAAGTTATGCCAGTCCACCCTCAACCGATCCGTCCGACGCCTGCTAGCTCCGACGGTCTCACGTCAGTGTCTGCGGCTGTAGTGCCCTTGCGCGATCGCTTCATCTTAGAAAATCGCACTGCCCCCACTGACACGACTGCTATGGCAGACGGTCAAGACGTGATTGTCGGCTTAAGCCAGACGCTGAAAACCCTGCCCCCCAAGTACTTCTACGATGCGTATGGTTCAGAACTGTTTGAACAGATCACGGAACTGCCAGAATATTATTTGACTCGGACTGAGCGCCAGATTTTAGAAACCTTTGCAAGCGCGATCGCTGACGAGGTCGGTCCCTGCGATTTGGTGGAACTGGGCAGTGGGAGTGCGAGCAAGACCCGCCTGCTATTCAGCGCCTATCAACAGCGGGAGATGCCGGTGCGCTTTGTGCCTGTGGATGTCAGCGGCACGATTTTAGAAGCCAGCGCGCATGATTTGTTGGCAGACTACGACAATCTCACCATTCACGGTCTGGTCAGCACTTACGAGCAAGCGCTACAAGACTTACCTGCCACTGATTTGCCGCGCCGTCTGATCGCGTTCATCGGCAGCACGCTGGGTAACCTCGCGCCGGAACCCGAACAGCGCTTTTTACAGCAGGTCAGTCAGGCGTTGACGAGTGGTGACTACTTTTTGCTCGGGGTGGATCTGCACAAAGATACCGCCACGCTGGAAGCCGCTTACAACGACCAACAGGGCATTAGCGCGGCGTTTAACCTCAATATGCTGCAGCATCTAAACTGGCGATTTGAAGGGGATTTTGATCTGACCCAATTTCGCCATGTGGCTTTCTACAATGAGCGCGATCGCCAGGTTGAACTGTACATCGAAAGCCTGACCGCACAAACGGTGACTCTGCAGGCTCTAGACCTGACCGTCTCTTTTGCCCCAGGAGAGCGTCTGTTTAGCGAAATTTCTCGCAAATTTGACACCGCAGTGCTGACTGCAGAGCTGTTAGCCTTTGACCTAGAAGTCAGCGATATCTTTACCGATGAGCAGCAGCAGTTTGCCCTACTGCTCTGTCAAAAACAGTAGCCAACACGTGGCTGAGTTCCTTAAGGCTAATGCTTGAAATCTGCCTTAAGGGACTCAGTTGCAACCCTCAGGCTGTGCGATTCTCCAAGGGGGCGAGGTTAGTCAGCCTGCACCATGACGGATGCATGAGCATCATTGGCCGATCAAACTGTGTTTTACGTAAGGGGCTTGTATGGATACCTATAACTTCCCGCCTGACTTTGACGGAGAACTGGTGACGGTGCGTCCTGATCAGGCGATCACGACGGTGCAAAGCCTACCCTATTTTGTCGGGCTATCGGGCAAAACGGCGAACACTGCCGCCCTGTCGATGCATTTAGTGGTGATTCCGCCGGGTGCGATCGCGAGTCCCCATTATCACCAGCACTACGAGACGGGCATTTATGTGTTGGAAGGCGAAGTCGAAACCCGCTACGGTGAGCATTTGGATAAAGTTAGCATTAACCAAGCGGGCGATTTTCTCTACATTCCGCCGGGGGTGCCCCACACGGCTCAAAACTTGAGTGAGACGACATCTGCTAGAGCGATCGTGGCGCGGAATGATTCCCACGAGCAAGAAAACGTTGTGCCGTACACCATTGTCGAGTCTGCAACTCAGGACTAATGGCGACTAGATGATGGATCAGCAGGCCACACCGCTCCTCACAGCTTTAGCCACGGCGGCAGCTAGAGAACATACGGCCTTCTATGCACCGGGTCACAAACAAGGACAAGGTGTTTCGGAAACCCTGCGATCGCTGGTGGGCTGCACGGCCCTCAAGGCTGACCTCCCCGAATTGCCAGAGTTGGATAATCTGTTTGCCCCTGCAGGCCCGATCGCTCAAGCTCAACAGTTGGCAGCCCAAGCGTTTGGTGCAGAGGCCACGTATTTCTTAGCGAATGGCTCTACCTGTGGCATCGAGGCCGCCCTGCTAGCGGTGACCAGTCCTGACGAACCGGTGCTCATTCCCCGTAATGCCCATCGATCAGTGCTGTCAGGCTTAGTGCTGTCGGGCGCACGCCCCCTATATCTAGCGCCGCTGCACGACCCTCAGTGGGATTTGGCCTTTGGGGTCACGGCGTCACAACTCGAACCGACACTGCGGACTTATCCCGATATCCGGGCAGTGGTGGTGGTGTCCCCGAGTTATCACGGGGTTTGTGCCGATCTGGCCGCGATCGCGCACTGCGTTCATCAACATGACGCCATCTTGATTGTGGATGAGGCTCATGGGGCGCATCTGGGCTTTCATCCCGACTTGCCTCAAGGGGCGATCGCGGCGGGGGCGGATATCGTTATCCAGTCAACGCATAAAACCTTGGGGGCAATGAGCCAAGCCTCAATGCTCCATGTTCAAGGGCGACGGATTAACCGCGATCGCCTGCGCCAAGCCTTACAACTGACTCAGTCCACCAGTCCCAATTACCTGCTGCTGGCATCGCTAGATGCCGCCCGTCAGCAAATGGCCACTGCCGGTGGTGGCCTGATGGCACGAACGCTGGCGATCGCTCAGTCAGTGCGTTCTCGTGTGAGTCAGATATCGGGCTTAACGGTCCTATCTCCCGAACATTTACAGGGGGGAAACAGCACTTTCCAGCTTGACCCCATGCGTTTAGTCATCGATTTCACCGCCTTAGGACTCACGGGCTTCAGCGCAGATGAGTACTTTCACGAGCAGCAGCGGGTCACGGCAGAACTGCCAACCTTGAGACAACTGGCATTCATTCTGAGTTTAGGCAATCAACCGGCTGATGGTGATTGTGTAATTACGGCTCTGACAGCGCTCGCCCAGCAAGCTGGCCAACTGAGGGGAAACTTGCCGATTCCTCAGTGGCGCTCGGAGTCGACGCTGTCCACAGTTTCTCAACCGGCGATGACGCCACGGCAAGCCTTTTTTGCAACTGCCGTGGCCATCCCCATTGACCAAGCCAAAGGTGAGATTGCGGCTGATGCGTTATGTCCCTATCCACCAGGAATCCCCCTCTGGCTATCAGGTGAACGGATCACGGCCGCTGCGATCGCTCGCCTTCAGCAACTGCATCAGGCAGGCTGCGTCCTGACGGGCAATCCTGATGAAACTGGGCGTACAGTCCGGGTGATCCGACCACATTGAGGTCTGCTACATGGAGTTCAAGATGCGCCATGAACTGATCTATCAAATTGTTAATCTTGCAGCTTTACAGGGTGGGGAGACGCTTTAAGGTTGATTCGGCTCGCTATCAATAGTTTGGGAGTTAAGTCAGCCATGTCGATGATCGCAATTGTCTACTTTTCCGCCAGTGGTCATACCCACCAAATGGCCACAGCGATTGCAGAAGGGGTGCAAAAAGCTGGACAAACGGTCGCCTTGCTCAGAATCACGGGGGAACAAATCCAAGAGGGTCGCTGGAGTGATGCCGACATTATGGAAACGCTGAATTCCGCTGATGCGATCGTGTTCGGCTCACCCACATATATGGGGGGCGTCGCGGCTCAGTTCAAAGCGTTTATCGACGCCGCCAGTGAAGCCTGGTTTGTTCAACAGTGGAAAGACAAGCTAGCAGGCGGGTTTACCCACTCCAGCTCCCTTAGTGGCGACAAACAGGGCACCTTAATCTACCTGGCTGTCAATGCTGCCCAACATGCCATGATCTGGGTCAATGCTGGGGATATGCCGAGTCATTATCTGGGCAAAACCGATGGCGTCAATCGCTTGGGCTCGTTTATGGGGGTAATGGGGCAAAGCCCCATGGCCAGCGACGATCAAGAGGTCACTATTGACTCGGGTGATCGCCTAACCTGTGTCAGTTTTGGTGAGCGCATTGCCAACGCTGCAGAACAATGGACAGCCACCCTCACGTGATCATGCTGCGGGATGGATGAATCTCCTTCTCATAGTTCAGTCAGGGGCATCTGGGTCATCCCGTGTTCCAGCCTGGTGAGCGAAAGGCAATTTTCATAACGGCGATCGCATCGTCTAGCTTTGGCTCGCCCGGTACGTTTTGTCGGACGCTTGTCGATCACTATCGCATC
>CAZLYS010000480.1:675-4530 GCA_964563415.1 uncultured Halomicronema sp. | reverse complement strand
CTCCATCTATATGTTGGTAGGCGTGGAGACGTTGACGGGTGTAGCGGTAAGGGACACTTTCTGGGAGAAATACGCAAATGCATTCTATTTCAGCGTGCAGACATTTACTACGGTAGGCTATGGAACCCTTAGCCCTAAGGGAGATGTTGCTAGCTTGATTGCATCTTTTGAGGCTATGATAGGGCTGATGGCCTTTGCGCTGGCTACGGGACTGCTTTATGGTAGATTTTCGCAGCCTACGGCTAAGATTGCCTATAGCTCTCATGCGCTTATCGCACCCTATCAGGACATCAACAGCTTCCAGTTACGGGTCATTAATCGACGTCAAAACCAGTTGATAGAACTGGAAGCGAGAATAGCCTTAAGATACTTTGAGGAAGAAAAAGGAACTATTAAACAACAGTTTTTTGTGCTCAATCTGGAAAGGGATAAAATCGCTATGTTTCCCCTCTCATGGACTGTGGTTCATCCCATAGAAAAAGACAGCCCTTTGTATGGTATTACACCTGAGAAAATGCAGGAGATAGATGCGGAGTTTATCGTAATGATCAAAGGCTATGATGAGACTTTTGCCCAGGAGGTATATTCCCGCTCCTCCTATAAACCCCACGAAATCAAGTGGGGCGCTAAATTCACCCGCATATACCACCCTGATGAAGAGGGAAATCTCATCATGGACATAGACAGGATAGATGAGACCTATGAGGTGGAGCTGAATTAATCAAATTCTAAAGGATTACGTATATTACTTCTATGAAAGCCGAAGAATTAAAAATTGAGCTTATCAGCTGGATAGCTAATCTAGGGAAGAAGGAAGCCCTTAATCAGCTATGGAAAGTAAAAAAGGAATGGGATAAGAAAACTACCAGTGAGGCGAAAATGTCCAGCTTAAGAGGCTCGGGGCTTTATGAAGGGCAAATAAAACTTGCCGAAAATTTTGATGAGCCATTAGAAGACTTCAAGGAATACATGTAATGGCTTCATTCTTATTGGATACTCATACTCTGCTTTGGCACTTAGGCAGTTCTAAAGAATTATCAAAAGCTGCTTATGACACAATCATTAATCAAGACAACTCAATTTATATTAGTATAGCTTCTTTTTGGGAGATGGCTATCAAGGTAGGTTTGAAGAAACTGGAGACACCCGAGCCACCTGGGGAAATGGTTGGTAGGATGGAAGCTGTAGGCATTAATGTACTTCCTATTCGATCAGCATATCTCAAAGAACTTGGACAGCTCCCGCTTCACCACCGAGATCCATTTGACAGAATGATCATATCTACTGCTATACATGAGCAAATGGTCATCATTACCAGAGACAGAAATTTTACCATATATCAGCATCCAGTTCTTTGGTAAAGAATCGAAACTAACTAACACAAAAGGCCCGAACTTCTTCGGGCCTTTTGTAAACACTAACAAAATATATACTCTGTGTAGAGCCGCGATGCATCGCGGCTCTACATCTATTATATTAATTCATATGGGCCATTCTCAGGTGAGAAAAGTGCCAGATGGTACCCCCCAGGCTTTTTGCCAGCTGAGACATCAGGGCCATGGTGAATTTCTCTCCTAAGCCTTCAGCTAACTCATATACTTCCCTTACGGTCCTTAACAGTTCCTGGCTATTCAGTACAATCATTTTGAGAGCCTGATCATAGTTGATATCTGGTTCTACTACTGTCAGACTGGCTTTGATGAGGTAGTTTCCATCTACTGTAGATGGGGTGCTTCCTAACATCAAGATCTTGTCTGCGATTACCTCAGAATGAGAGTAAGTAGCTTCCTGTAACTCTTCAATAGACTCACTTAGTTGAAGGAAGGGCCTAATGGAAGGATTCCAGTTCAGCTTACGTATATTTTGTTGATAAACCTGATAGTCTGCGAGTAGCACATCCAGTTTCTCGGATAGTATTTCAGCGTCCATAGGGCCGAGTCCACCTGTGTAATTCGATAATTGCATAACTCCTCCTATGTTATATGTTAAACTTGGAACTAGTCTACACTTATACAAAACGAAGACCAATGAGGTGGAGTTACAGACAATGTAGCAATTGCATGCTATTCTGGCAGAAGCGTGCGGAAGAATTGTCAGTCCGTGCTAGCTAGTTTCATCCTTTATAGAGGTTTCGCCCATACAGGGCTTTAAAAAACATATTCCTTGATTCTACCAAGATTTCAGCCCTAAGGGCTTTTAATCATTTTCCCATTCAACATTCATTTATACAGTATTTACTCTTTCATTCAACACTTCCTCCCATTCATTCATTCTCTCATTCAATCATTCAAAACTCACTCCTTCACTCATTCAATCTTCAACTTTCAACTCTCCACTTTTAACTCACCCGTAGGAGACACCTTCACCACTTTCTTATCTATTAAATACCGCAAGGCTTCTTCCCGCTGATCCTGGGTGCCAGAAGAAATGCTTTGAAGTACCTGTCTGTAGGTGGCTTGTTTCTCCTTGGATATAAAATCCAGAATGAGTGTCTGTAGGGAGTCATGATTTGCCTCGGGAGCAGAACGAGATTTTTTGGCCAGACAGACATCACAGATCCCGCAGGGAGGATTCCCCTTCTCATCAAAGTATTTTTCCACCAACTGGCTTCTGCAAACAGCTTTGTTCTGCACATAGGAGATCATGGAACTCATACGTGCAAAGGCTCGCTTCTTGAGCCACTCATACTTTTCCCAATTGAGGTTTTGAGGTAGTAATTGTTGGTGCCCTTGTTCAAAGCGGATCATAGGGGTGGAGGCAGGAGCTTGATAAAATAGTAGCTTGTACTGCATCAGTCTGTTTAGCTGGGCCTGGAGCTGTTCTGCAGAAAGGTGGAGGGCATGTTCCCACCCCAGAGGAAGAAAACGAACTTCCCGCTGATAAGCTTCTCCTCCGTAGGTTCTGAGTATGTGATCTAATAAGGGAGCTAACTTTGGATGATTCTCCTTGAAGGTCCAGATATCATCAGGCTCCGCAGTCAATTGTAGATATCCGTAATCTTCCTTCTCCTCCTTTATGCGGAGAAAGCCTTCTTTTTCCAGAATTTTGATGCTGGCATACAGACTGAGAACAGAAATCTTCTGCTGGGTAGCCAACTTACCTATATCGAACACCTGCCATTTGGGGGTATAGTCCCCATAGGGGATCTGGTAGGCTTTATTGAGATAATTGTAATGGCCTACTAATTCTTTCCATTCGGGAAACTGCAGCTCTTGCCAACGCCTTAGTTCTCTTATATCTACAGGATTCTGGAAAGAAATGGCATATGCCTTTTTTCCATCTCTACCGCCTCTACCTGCTTCCTGATAGTAGCTTTCCAAATCAAAGGGCAGATTGAAGTGGATCACAAAGCGTACATCCGGCTTGTCTATCCCCATCCCAAAAGCGTTGGTAGCTACCATCACCTGGACTTTATTGTCTATCCAGGCTTGTTGCACCTTATCCCGCTCTGAGTGGGGCATACCGCCATGATAGCCTGTAGCAGAGATATCTGCCTCTCTCAGTATATCCCGGATGTGCTCCACTGCTTTACGGGTACGGGCGTACACTATGCCAGAGCCCTTGAGCTTTTTGATAATATCCTTGATGCGAGTTCGGGTATTCTCATCTTCCAGCACCACATAGCTAATATTCTCCCGCCTAAAGCTCTGCTGAAAGTGATTGGGGGATCTAAGGGCTAGTTGATGAAGAATGTCCTCCTGTACCTTTAGAGGAGCAGAGGCTGTAAGCGCAATCACAGGCACTTTGGGATGTACCTCTCGGATCTCAGGAATCTTTAGGTAATTCGGTCTGAAGTCATGTCCCCATTGGCTGACACAGTGAGCCTCATCTATCACCAGGAGGGCAAGGGACACG
>CAZLYS010000480.1:0-665 GCA_964563415.1 uncultured Halomicronema sp. | reverse complement strand
AAAGCGCGTGCTCCGACGAAAAGGAAAGCCAAACCAGCAGAGAAACCGGCATCCGTTTTAAGCGCTGCACAAACATCTCTGACTGTATACGCTCAGGAGAGAGGTAGAGAAATTTGTACTCTCCCCGCATAGCTTTTTGTAGCCTTTCATCTATAAGTCCCTGAGGTTGACTGCTACTCAGGTAGGTGGCGGGAATTTTGAGAGAATTGAGTCGTTCTACCTGATCCTTCATCAGGGCTATGAGGGGAGAAATCACAATGGTTAGCCCATCCAGGTACAAAGCCGGAACCTGAAAGCAGATAGACTTTCCGCCTCCCGTAGGAAGAAGAGCCAGGGTATCATGCCCATCTATGACAGACTGAATGATCTCCTCCTGCCCTTTTCTGAAAGATGGATAGCCCCAAACCTCCTGTAGTATTTCGTGTATACTTTTCACTCGCCTGCAATTCTAACAAATGCCCGTGCCAAGCGTTAAATTTATCTTATTTTTATCGGAATTTTGTCATACACCTAGACACTCAAATGAATACAACTCACCATATCTCCAAAAGTAAAGCCCTATTTTCAGAAGCTAACCATTATATCCCCGGAGGTGTGAATTCTCCGGTAGGAGCCTTTAAAAGCGTAGCAGGAGATCCCGTCTTTATGAAGCGGGCAAAAGGGGC
>CAZLYS010000479.1:0-4548 GCA_964563415.1 uncultured Halomicronema sp. | reverse complement strand
CCATCCATTGCGTTCACCACACCCAAAATACTGTTTTAGGTCAGTTTCTTTCACCAATGGCGAGTTTATGGCAGGAATCGGCGGATCAATCATCATCGTCTGGCCACTCATCCCCCGCTTGGGCATCAGCCTGCACAAACGCTTGCTTTAAAGCTGCCCAATCGACCTGATTGGCCATTTGATCGAGCTTGAGGTGGCCATTTTCGAGATAGAGGATGCGATCGCAATAGTCCCGAACTAAATCAAGCTGATGGTTGCTCATCATCACTGTCAGGGTTTGCGCCTGTACCAGTGACCGCACGATCTTAAGAATGCGGGTGGCTGCTCCCACATCTAGGGCAGAGGTCGGTTCATCCAGCAACAGCAATTGTGGACGGGTGACTAAAGCCCGTGCGATCGCCACCTGCTGCTGCTGACCACCCGAAAGCTGCAACTCCGTCTTATCTAGCCACCCTGATGGAATTTGCAAGCGTTCAAGGATTTCATTGATCCGGCTTTCGCGATCGCGAACCGGACATTGCTGAAGTTCTAATGGATACTCCAACGCCTGTCTCACGGTCATCCCTAAAAGCTGACTACGTTGGCCTACCAACATGACCTGCTGTCTTAACTGCCGCACTGCGATGGCTGTTAGGGGATGCCCATCAAAATATAAGGCTCCACTAGTGGGGCTATTCAACTGATTCATCAGTTTCAGAAGAGAGGATTTACCGGCTCCTGCAGGCCCAATTAGACCAAGAAACTCTCCTCGTTGCAGACCAAACGACACCGAGTGCAAAATTGGTGTCCCATCGCGCCCACTTAGGGTGGCATCATCCAGTTCATATAGCAATTTCAAGGGTCAACTGCCCCCGGTCCAATGGGCCGCAGTCCAAATCGTCCAGGCATCCATTAACAGCAATAACAGGCTGAAGCCCAGCAAGATCAAATACATCCAGGGTTGAGCCAGCGGCCTAATATGCTGGGTATCAATTTGAGTATTCGCTTCGACATGGCGCAAGAGTTCAGCAAAGCCCGCGACTCGCATCGGCAGCAAAAAAGCCTCTTCACCATCACTCGTGAAGTAATAAACCAAACCGCCTTGCCCTGTGGTGCGCGGTTTGAGAGCCGTAATTTCCTGCCAACTCAGCTGCCAGTGTCGTCGTAAGAGCCAACTAATCCAACGGGGATAACGCACTGAAATACCGCTGGCATCGACTGCTACCCGCTCGCTCAGACCGCCATACAGCAAAACACCCCCCATTAAGATGCCGACGGCCAGAACACTTGAAGGAATTGGAGCTTGAGTGACGTTTGCCAAAATTGGCAACGGTAAGGTTAGCGAAGCATACAGTAAGAGCAGGGTGAGGCGAATCAAGGGAGAAATACCAAATTCCTGGATACTTGGATTCGGTAGTGGGTTAGATGTTGACGTGACCAGAGATTCTGTCATAAACCAATGGGGAAAACAGCGTGAGTCGAGAATGAGATCTGTCCTAAGCCCCTCTATGCCAAAAATGGAGGGGGACGGGAGCCAGATTACAACGATTTATTGACCATGAGTATTTTGACCATCCCGAACTCAGAAGTCGAGCATTATTGAGTGACCATAACTCCACAACCAGTGATCTCCGCGCCACTTTTAAGCAGGTTTCTCATTTACCGCTCCACCTTAAAGTTTTTGTATAGCAGTTTGCTTTGTAGGGCGATTCTCTAAATGCCAAGGCTAAGCTGTTCCAAGTGTCCCTGCATAACCTTTTGGTTTACTTTAGAAATTTGAGCATGAGTCAAATTTTGATTGCTCATTGTGCAGGTTGGGAACTCTGCAACTACTGGACAGGGGTCAGTGCTACGAGAACTGTAGACAAAACTTGAATTTGGAACTGGAGGGTTTGTTGTTATGCCCAAGACACAAGAACTAATTGAGTCACAGAATGGGATGTCAGTACAGTCCGTATCTGTGCCTGAGCGAGTTGCCGCAACAGAACTGCGGCCCTGGGGTTCGTTTACGGTTTTAGAAGAAGGTCGCGGCTACAAAATCAAGCGGATTGAGGTGAAGCCCGGACATCGCCTGAGTTTGCAAATGCACCATCATCGGAGTGAGCACTGGATTGTAGTTTCTGGAACCGCTAAGGTTACCTGCGGAGATAAGGAAACCTTACTCTCTACTAACCAGTCTACCTATGTGCCCCCTTGCACTTCTCACCGGCTAGAAAACTCTGGCGTGATTCCCTTGATTTTGATTGAGGTACAAAACGGTGAGTATTTAGGCGAAGACGATATTGTTCGTTTTCAAGACGATTACGCACGTTCTGATAGTAAGTAACAGATTGGGGCAATTGTAATCTGAGCAGTCAGAGAGCGCTCTACTGCCATATTGAGTTTAGGCGCTCACCCAGGCTGGGTGAGCGCTTTTGATTTTGGGAATTAGGGGTTGTCACCTTTAACTGTCAATTGCTCTCAATGCAATGGGGTACAACCCCTAGCTTGGTGAGTGAATGCAGGTAACTCTAAAGGTTCCTAAACTGATATTGATAATGATCCCCAGCAGGCACTCCAGCGTTTCTGGCAAGCTATTCGTGATTGCCAGATAGCTCGCCAAGACAGTAACCGATAGAAAAGGCTTAAGGTTTCTCTTTGGTGAGCGGTTCAAAATCTCGGTACGATGGAGAGTGTACGGAAAGCTTGAGTAACCGCGCAATGGATCTTGTAACGCTTCAAGGATGGCTAGACAACACAGCGTTTGCCATTTTGTTTGTCACGATGCTGGTTTATTGGGGCAGTGTGGCTTTTCCCAAGGCTCGCTTGTTAAGTAGTCTGGGAACTACGGGTATGGCTCTAGCCAACCTCGCGATCGCAGCCTTGCTCATCGCTCGATGGATTGAAGGCGGCTACTTTCCGCTCAGTAATCTGTACGAGTCACTTTTCTTCATTATCTGGGGGATTACTGCTGTTCACCTCGTGGCCGAACAGATGAGCCAAAGCCCATTGGT
The DNA here is from genome assembly GCA_964563415.1 of uncultured Halomicronema sp. GTDB lineage: Bacteria > Cyanobacteriota > Cyanobacteriia > Phormidesmidales > Phormidesmidaceae > Halomicronema. The sequence goes on along the minus strand of CAZLYS010000479.1, from coordinate 1,576 downwards.
GGGAGCAGTGACCGCCCCGATTGCCATGGGTATGACGGCCTTTGGCACCCTCACATTGCCTGATCATATGCAGGTGTCTGAGCCTTTGGTGCCGGCGCTGAAGTCTAACTGGCTCATGATGCATGTGAGCGTCATGCTGCTGAGTTATGCGGCACTGATGGTAGGGTCGTTGATGGCGATCGCCTTTTTAATCGTCACGCGTGGGCAGTCTATTGAGCTACGGGGCAGTTCCGTCGGCACCGGAGGATTCCGGGAGACCAAACTCCGTCGTAATGGGACCATCCTAGATGTTGATAAAGCTAGTTCAGCGACGGAAACTGAGTTGGCCGCTAGTGGAGGAGGCACTGCTGTGTTAGAAAAAGTGGCGACTGCCCCATTAGCAACGGCGCCAAAATTGACGCCACAACGTCTAACCTTAGCCGACACATTGGATAACATCAGCTATCGCATCATTGGTCTAGGTTTTCCTTTACTAACTATTGGCATCATTTCTGGTGCTGTATGGGCAAACGAAGCTTGGGGCTCTTACTGGAGTTGGGACCCCAAAGAAACTTGGGCGTTGATTACTTGGTTAGTCTTTGCTGCTTATTTACACGCGCGCATTACCAAAGGCTGGCAGGGACGACGACCAGCGATTTTGGCAGCATCTGGCTTTCTCGTTGTCTGGGTATGTTATCTAGGCGTCAATATCCTTGGAAAGGGATTGCACAGCTACGGCTGGTTTTTCTAGCGGTAAGCCATAGAAGTGCGACTTACAGTCGTCACGACGATTCCGGTAAACGCTGCGACGGCTACAAGACATAAATTGTTTGATAAAACCCCTTCATATCTACTGCGATGCCGCTCGACTCAATCGAACCAGAGTCGGGCGGCATCGCCACATGAGCTACGGACCATTTTGAACGGGCGCTTAGATTTGCGAGGTCGTGGCGCTTAAAGCAGCAGTAAAGATTAACCTTAGGCTGCACCGACAACGGACAACTCGACGATGCCGGCGATCGCCATAGCTACGAGAACGACTAATGCATAACGAGGCACTTGACCACCGCTATAGGCGACGTTGTCGGCCCGACGCTGGAAAAAAGCATACATATTGGGGGCACCCATCAGAAAAAAGAGTAGCCCTACAATACTCATCCGAGACGTGGGAGCTAGCTTGGCAGAAGAATTTCGTCGGTTAGTTTCCATGATTTTCTCTTAACTCAGCTATTTGAGACTTGCTTGCGGATGGTCCCCTGTGGGCACCACAGCACAGTAAACGGGAACTAACGGATATACACTCTGAGACTTTTGCAAAACGGGCCTAACAGTCAGATGCCCAACTCGGACATCATTTTGACTCAATCGAACCAAGTACATTACGAAATACGTCATTGAGTTACACATTATTAAGCTTAGGCGACTTTGGCTTGGGAAATCTCACCTAAAGTGGATTTTTATTTCGCCACCAAGAAAAAGCCGGTGAATTTCCTGAAAGGGCAAAGGTGTCAAGTTTGGCTAATGCTCAACCGTGCATTCCACGGGACGACAGCAAGTGTGTTTGGTCATTGTGTCGACTTACCAGCGTTATGGCAGT
>CAZLYS010000478.1:0-4555 GCA_964563415.1 uncultured Halomicronema sp. | reverse complement strand
CCCGCTGGCCAATCGAGCTACGCAAGATTGTCGACGGCACGAGCAAGACGATTCTTATCGCCGAACGTTGGTTACATGTCAGCTTACAGGGCGCAGATGGAGCGCCCGTCCCTTCCAACAACAACTCAATGTACCAGGGGTACGACTGGGACACGATTCGTTGGGCATCTAGCTTCACCAATCCTAGCTTCGAGCAGTTCGGGATGTTCGCGATGCCGAAACCCGACACCGAGGCTCAGCACCCCGACTTAGGAAACGGCCAGATGTGGAGCTTCGGCTCGTCGCATCCAGGCGTGTTTGTTGCGTCGTTCTGCGACGGCTCTGTCCGGTCGCTGACATACGACGTCGATCCTGGCGAGATGGAGCGTATAGCCGCGCGGAACGACGAAGGCGGCCCGTGCATCGGCGCGGCGGAGTTGGCCGCCAGTGGCCCGTGATCGGCCGATCGATCCGGACGATGGTTATCAGAACACACCACTACCGAGAACGTATCGCAACCGCATCGAGGACGGTCTTATGACTCTTGGCTGCCGAAAGCACCTAGCGGCAACAATCGTCACGGTGGTTACCGCCGGCCTAGCGGGCGGTCCTTCGCGATCCATTGGTTCCGAGATCGGGCAGGATGCTGCCAAGACAGCTGGCGTCACTAGCGACTACCCGATTAGACCAGTTCCGTTCAACGAAGTAGAGATCACAAGCGACTTCTGGCGACCTCGGCTGATTACGCAACGTGAGACCTTGGTGCCGTTTGCGTTCGAGCGGACGAAGCCGGGCGTGGAGCACCTCCGCGCTGCACGCGACTACCTCGACGGCATTCCGACGCCCGACCATCGGCCGCATCGATTCATCGATTCTGACCTTTATAAGGTGATTGAGGGGGCCGCCTATCTTCTGCAGTTGCAGGAGGACCCCGAGCTTGAGGCGTCTTTAGACGCTCTTGTCGACCTGATCGACGGCGCTCAGCACCCGAACGGTTACCTCTACCCGTCGCACACTACTGGCGTCGGCTCCTCCCGGCAGATGATGGGCGACAAGCCCTACGAGTTCGTCGTGCACAGCCACGAGCTGTACAACGTTGGCCACATGTACGAAGCAGCAATCGCCTACTACCGCGCAACCGGAAAAGACAAGTTCCTCCGCGTGGCGAAGAAGAGCGCTGACCACGTGTACCGGGTCTTCTTCGAGGGGGACCCTGAGTACAACGACGGAGCCCCCGTGCTGCAAGCGCCGGGGCATCAAGAGATCGAGCTCGCGCTTGTAAAGCTCTACCGTGTCACGGGCGAGAAGAAGTACCTCGACATGGCACGGCGGTTTCTTGAGATTCGGGGCGTGACTTACGTTCCGGCCGGCGAAGGGGTCATGGCTCCGACGTACGCCCAGCAGCACGCCCCCGTCGCGGATCAAGACAAGGCCGTTGGGCACGCGGTCCGCGCGACCTATCTCTACTCGGCCATGGCGGACGTTGGCGCGCTCACGGACCAGCCCAAGTTCAAGCGAGCGCTCGAGCGGATCTGGATGAATATCGTCGACACCCGGATGCACATCACCGGAGGGCTCGGAGCGGTGCACGGCATCGAAGGATTCGGGCCAGAGTACGAGCTCCCAAACGCCGACGCTTTCAACGAGACCTGCGCCGCCGTGGGCAACGTGTTGTTCAACTATCGCATGTTCCTGCTGCACGGTGACGCCAAGTATCTGGACGTCGCCGAGGTTGCGCTGCTCAACAATGTCCTAGCGGCCGTGAATCTCGAAGGGAACCGATTCTTCTACGTCAACCCGTTGGAGGCTGACGGGAAGCACCCGTTTAATCACGGGACGCCGGGAAGGGCGCCGTGGTTCGGCACCGCCTGTTGCCCCTCAAATCTTGCACGCCTCTTGCCGCAAGTTCCTGGGATGGCCTACGCCCACCATGGCGACGACGTCTACGTCACTTTCTACGCCGCTAGCCGAACATCGCTGAACCTGCCTTCTGGACGCCTTGCGATCGAGCAGTCCACTGCTTACCCGAATGATGGCGATATCGAGATCGAGTTGACGACCGACGTACCGATCCAGTTTCGTCTCAAGCTCCGAATCCCCACGTGGACCAACGATCGATTCGTCCCCGGCGAGCTCTATCACTACGCGGAGATTGACAAGGACACCCAAAAGGAAGGAGTCTCCATCCTCGTTAACGGCCAGTCACAGGCCTTTTCCGTCGAGAAGGGATTCGCAACGCTCGATCGTGTCTGGCGTAGCGGTGACACAGTGGAGCTACACCTTCCGATGCCGCTGCGTTCTTCGGAATGCCACCCTTCTGTTCAAGCGAACCATCAGCGGGTCGCTTTCACCCGCGGACCGCTTGTGCTATGCGGCGAAGGCGTGGACAACGGTGGCGCGGTGCAACGGTTCTTCTTTGAGAATCCGCCAGAATCGAGGTCGGCGACAACTTCGACAGTGACGATCGAATCGGGAAGCTTCCAACAGATTGCTCTTCCCGCCCAGGCGGTAGCGGAGGGGGGAGACGTCGAACGAGAGACGCTTCAACTCACGCCGTACTACGCCTGGAACAACCGCGGCGTGGGCACGATGTGCGTGTGGTTTCCGCTGACTCGTGATCTCGCGCAGTTTGACCCCACGGCACTTCCGGACGACAGCCCGTTCGTCGAGGTAACGGCGTCACACACGTTCCGAGAGGACACTCTCTCCGCGATCGGAGACAACCATGAGCCACGTTGGTCCAACGGAAACAAGTCATCACGATGGTCGAGCCGTCCTCGCGTTGGTGGGCCTCAATGGGTTGAGGGTCGATTTGCGGGAGCCCGACGCATTCGCAGCGTCGGCGTCTATTGGTTCGACAACAACAAGGATGTCAGGACGCCTGCAGAGTGGTCGCTAGAGGTCAAGCGAGACGGACGCTGGTCGCCGATGGATCTTTACGTAACGGACGAGTACGGGACGCGCGTCAACCAGTACAATGTTGTCCATCCAGCAGCGCCTCTCACCTGCGAAGCCATCCGCGTGAACATGACCCCCCAGCGTGACGCGAGCGTGGGGATTCTGGAGATCGACGTGGTATTTGAAGAGAACGACGTCGCTCTATCCGCGAAGGAGAACGCGGCCGGGGCGAGAGCCAGATGAGCGGCTTATGTGGTGCACTCTCGGTGGTGCTTCTGCTCGTATTGCCCGCGGGCGATACGAGCGCCGAGCCAACAAGGCCTTCGCACTACCTGACGAATCGTGCGCCCCTTGCGGCCAAGCCGTACGCGGAGCTTCCGCTCGGCACGATCAAGCCGCAGGGTTGGCTCCGCGATCAACTAGAGCGACTTGCGGCCGGTATGACAGGCCGGCTAGACGAGTTGTATCCAGAGGTCGTTGGACGGAGAAACGGTTGGCTGGGAGGAGACGGCGACGGTTGGGAACGCGGTCCGTATTGGATCGACGGCTTGCTACCGCTCGCTCATCTCCTCGATGACCCGCAGCTCTTGGGTAAGGCCGAGCGGTGGGTCGAGTGGACGCTAGAGAACCAAGCAGCGGACGGATATCTCGGCCCCGTTCCGTTCGACTCGTCGCCGGCGACGGAGCCGGGCTTGCAACGCGGCAAGAGGCGCGACTGGTGGCCGAAGATGGTCATGCTGAAGGTGCTCCAGCAGCACTACATGGCCACGGGCGATGAGCGGGTCATCGACGCGCTGACACGCTACTTCCGCTACCAGCTCCAACACCTCCCAGAAACTCCGCTGGGGCACTGGACCTTCTGGGGTAACCGGCGGGGCGCGGACAACCTGCTAGTTGTGTACTGGTTGTACAACATCACCGGCGAGACGTTCCTCCTAGAGCTGGGTGACCTGATCCACGGGCAGACACACCCGTACACCCAGATCTTTCTGCACCGCGGCGACATCGCGCTGCACGGCCCCTTCGACGAACGACAGTGGACGGCCAAGGACGCAACCGCTTACCCGTTTCACTGCGTTAATCTCGCGCAAGGGCTCAAGGCGCCGATCGTGCGCTCCCAAGCGGACGCGTCGCCGAAGTACCTGCGAGCCGTCCGCAAGGCGCTCGACGATCTCGAGAGGCTTCACGGCCAGCCACACGGTCTGTTCGGCGGCGATGAGGCGCTGCACGGCCGTGAGCCCACCCGGGGGTCAGAACTCTGCACGGCGGTTGAGATGATGTTCTCCCTAGAGAAGATGCTCGAAATCACCGGTCGGGTGGAGTTCGCCGATAGGCTGGAACTCGTGGCGTTCAACCCACTCGCTGCGCAGATTAGCGACGACTGCGTCACGCGTCAGTACTTTCAACTCGCGAACCAGGTCTCGGTGACTCACGGCGTTCGGAATTTCTACAACAATGAGCCCGACCGGATGGTCTTTGGGCTCTTGTCGGGGTACCCCTGCTGCACGTGCAACCTGCATCAGGCATGGCCCAAGTTCACCCAGCACTTGTGGATGGCTTCCGGCGACGGCGGCCTGGCTGCGCTCGTCTACGCACCAAGTCGGGTCACCGCGAAGGTTGGCTCAGAGGGGCTTGAGGTGACAATTACCGAGCGGACCGACTATCCGTTTCGCGAAAC
>CAZLYS010000477.1:0-4559 GCA_964563415.1 uncultured Halomicronema sp. | reverse complement strand
AGAGCACCACTGTAGTTAGAGCCAAGGCAAAGGTATTGGGCACACCCATTGATGCTTTTTTCCAAAAAAAGTCAGAAAAGAATCGGGAAGTCAAGTATGATAAAGATGATGGTAATAAGAAGGTAAAGGTAGATGTAACAGACAATAAAATGTTAGTTTTCGGTGCCCCAGATCCAAGTATAGCTTTGTCATTAGAAGACTTGATCAAACAACTCACTCAACTTGTTACCTTGGGATTTACAAAATCTGATGACCTGTTGAGTAACGTACCTGACAGGGTACAATCAATTCTGAAAGGAGTCAAGTTCTCTATCCGACAATTGTTCTTTGTTAAACAAAGTAGAGTTGTTACACTGAGCAAAACAGCGACATTGACTGAGGCTAAGTTTAAAACAGCGCTGGAAACCAAAGGAACAGAATTATACGAATTGGCAAATGATGATTCCTTAAAGGGAGCAGAATATGCACTCTGGATTGATGTGGAAGTTGACCCGAAACTTTTTGATGGCTTTCCATTGGAAGTGACCAACATTGGTTTTAAGGTTTGGAACACAAGCAACAAGGTCGTTTTAGAGAAAATGGGGATTGAAGACGACAAAAAGCTGTTGGAAGCCGCTGGTATGGCACCTGCAGCGCAGGTCACAACTGCTTAATACGCATTCATTCATTAACATATGGCAGTGGTCATTTATTGATTTGTGATCCTCACCCACAACATCCGCATTAAGCGGCTGGACCTGGACAAGGCCACACCTGCGGCTTCGGCCGATGCCGATTTTAGCAGGTTGGCCTACTATGACCAGGCCACGGCACGCATTGTCAACGGGGGTAATCCCTTTGTGAGCGATACCGTATGCGCCAAACCTTTTGAGCAAGGACTCACCCTGCGCCAGGGGGTCCACCTGCATTTCGTATTGCCCCAGGCCATTACGCATTATCACGAAAAGGCCAGTGATATTTTGCCGGCCCCTAACCGTTGGCTCATTAAAAAGCTAAAGGACCAGAAGGTGGTGGATAGCTGGGTATTGGAAAGCGACCACTTGGCAGAGCAATCCAATATCAATGGGCATGTGAATACCCTTTTGCCGGTCAACCTGAAGGAGAATGGCTATGAGGTATTTAAAAAAAGCACTCAGCCTTTTCGCTTTGTGGGTCGGTTGATTCCCGCTGCCGAATACTTTGCTTCAAGTTACGAGGCTGATGGCAGCTACTGGGAGGATTATTTATCGGATGATGAGGTCCAGCGCCCATTTACCGCATTTGCCTATGGCAACCTTAACTTTGCCTCCTTTTATCCCAATTGTCATTCTGTTTTTGGCTTTCACGACCTGGACGGGACCAAAGACCATGAATACCAGGTATATGGTTGGCATGCCAAAGCGGAGGAGAGCATCAGCTCGGCTTACCTCGAAGCCCTGCAAGCATTTGCGGCCAATGACCCAGCTCCTACCCATAGCGATTGGGAAAACGAATTCGGCATCAGTCCTCCGGAAGTAGCCAGGCTGAAAGAAGCAAAGCAGCTGCTTTACTTTGGCAAGGCAGAAAAGGAAGACCAGGACTTCGTTATGGGAGAGGTCAAGTTGGCCCTGGGCAACGATGTGGAAGAAGCATTGTCAGCTTTTGTTGCGGAACAAGTCAGACCCCGTGACCTTGAGGAACAAAGAAAGCTGGAAAACCAGCTGGAGGCCGTTCAGTTCAAATTATTGGGCACCCAGGACCTGGACTTGAAGCCCAATTTCGAAGCCAGGCGTCACGCCCGAACTTTTCGTGCCCACCAGGGCCAAAGCTTCCTGGGCCTGGAGTTATTTTCTCCCGAAAAAGCCAAAAATGCTGATCAGCGACAAAAGCAATTGTGGCAATTGGAGCTTGAGGTTGAACAAAGCAGTCCTATGCTCAATGAATTGCGTGCTTTAATTCAAAAAGCCAATGGCCTGTGGCTCCAGTATAATCAGCAGGACGAGCAGATTGAAAGTCGCCAACAGCTATTACATTCTCATTGGCAAAAATACCTGGAAGCGGCCCATCCTCCCATTGGCATGGCCCATATGCTGCCCAATCCGGATGATTTGCTGGTATTTATTCGCGATCAGTCCATTGAAGGTCTCAAAGGCTTTATGGAAAACAATGGGCTTTTCAAGGTTTACCCGAAACAATCAGATTCAATCCCAGAGAACAGCATAGTGCTGGACATTGCAGAAGAAGGTCAATTCTCTGAGCCCAACCAAAAACTCAGCCAGCCCTGGGTTTTCGAAGCGACAGACCATGAGCCAGTTGAAGCCAGTCCCTACAGCCTGGCCATCAGCATCCTTGAAATGCTTAAAAAAATCAAAGCAGGTCTGGACAAACTCAATGGGCTATCACTATTGAAAGGTCACGGCAGCCGCTTCTCACTTAAATTTGAGCTAGGTCAACGCTTTTATGAACCCGGAATACCCACCCTTCTGCTGGCCTCGGAGTCCTTCAAAAAAAGCAAGCTTAACAACGAAGCTGAGGCTATCATACCGGATGAGGGGGCAGGGTCAGAAGAGGACCTGGAAATGCCAGTTCAATCAACCGCTCTGTGGTTGTCGGGGACTGGAGAAGTCACAGGGAATGATTCGGATTTCAAGGATTTTCTCAAAGGTTTATGGTCCGACAGTACTCCTGATTTTATGAATAAGCTTAAACCGGACAGTGAAGTACGGCACCCTGCTTATATGGATTGGGGACTCTATTTTTATCCGGCAGAGAAAAAGGAAGGCATCACCAGGAATTACTCCCCTGAATTCATCACACGGAGCTTTGATCTGAAGCAGGAAAGCCCGGAGTTTGTGGCAGGAAACGATGTGGCCTATACTCAGGCAGTGTCGCGCTATACGGGTCGTTCGCCTCTGCTCGCAGGCAATTCCCGCATATTAACCGACAAGATCGGGGAGCTTCCTGACGACATTCAAAAAAAGCAGCTTGTAAAGGACGTACTCAATACGGCTGAAAAATATGGTTACCTCATACAAGGTCTCAGTGGTTTTAACCTGGGCTTTGTTCAACAGAAAGACACGTTACAGCTGCCGGTGGGTGACCCCATTGCCTTCAGCGATTTCAAAGAGATTTACAAAGACCTGAAAATTGCCGAGTACATTAACGGGCAGGAGCATGCTACTCCTGTAGCTGATTTTGACTTTAACCCCATTCGGGCAGGAGGCGCTAAAATCAGCCAGTTGGCCTTGATCGATAGCTTTGGCTTGAAGTATGACCTCCCCCCTAAAAAGGTGGCGGTACCTGAGACCCTAACTCCCCCTGATGGCATTCAGGCTGCCGACAAACGTTCTTTGCCCAAAATAGATGCATTTTTCTTTCCTCGCTTTATGCAACCGGTGGCCCTGCGGGCACAATGGCTGGCGTCTGGCACCAACGCATTGGGTGAATCTACACAACGGCAGGCACTGCTATCGGCCAATACAAAGGAGAACCCTATAACTGGCTGGGTGGTGTACAGCGACTTTTATGATGGGCTCCTGTTCTTCAATACCCATGGAGAGCAAGTGGCCAGTTTAGTGCTGGAGAACAATAAAGCCTTGAGGCGACAGCCACCGGAACTCCCAAAGCACCCTGTAGATGACTATTTGAAGCAATTCATTGGCTACCTGGAAAAAAGACAAGCGGCCTTTGATGCTGTCCTCCGCACGGTTAAAAAAGCACTGGCCAGGATTGATCCGGCTGGCAGCAGTGGACATGAAGAAATGGCCCTGCTTTTTGGACGGCCTCTGGCCCTGGTGCGTATGGGTCTTAGCTTTGAAATAAAAGGCGACAGGCTATATCGCATGGACCATGCTGCCTTTAAAAACACCATCAAAAAAGGGGAGATTGCACCGGAAGAAAACAATTACGAGCAGGTGAATATTCCCATTCGTATTGGGGATTACCGAAAGCTGAATGATGGCGTGATCATGAGTTGGAAGGACCCTAAAAGCTGGCAGAAACAAGTAAGCACGACCCTCCAAGAGGAATCCAGTCTTGACATTCAGCTCACCAGCAACAGCCTGGAGCCTGGAGATGTGGAAGAAAAGATTGTACAAAGTCACCTGACGGAACAATCACTTACTGACGGTGAACAGCATTATGGCCTTTTGATCGACCCAAGGGCAGAAATTCACATTGCTTGTGGTGTAACCCCTATGAACGTGCTGCGCATACCAGAACGGTACTGGAAGCAGGCCCGACAGGCCTTGCGGGCCAACCTGCGCCTTGGCCCATTGATGTTTCCTCAAAACCATGTAATGTTCGACCTGCCAGAGCCTGATGGGCAAAGCTGGTCCTGGCTGAGAAAAAACAGGGACGGTTCCTTGTCGAAAAGACCGGAACAGCAGGCCATTCGGCTTCCTCAATACGAGAAAGCACTAGAATACGTAGAGGAAAAACATCAGAACGACTGGGACGACTGGGTTAAGAAAGGAGTGCTAATACCTGGAGTATTTGGTGAGAAGGGCTATGCCTATGTGAACCTGGCCAGGCTACAGGAATGCGATTACCCTAATATGGGTAAGGATGGGGCCAATCCTACCGGGGAAGAGCCATTTGAG
>CAZLYS010000476.1:2939-4560 GCA_964563415.1 uncultured Halomicronema sp. | reverse complement strand
ACTACGGTGATTTGCAAAGTGCCATTGGCACCAATTTCTTCGCTGACAAAAGTGTTGCCAAAAACTGTACCCGAGGCGCCACTAATTTGATAGGGTGCAAGGCCAAGGATATCAAAGCTCAGCTGGAACGTACCATTTTCAATATTACATTCCGTTTCAATATTGGTAACGCTAGGTTCGGTAGTAAAAAATAGATTTACTTCAATGATACTATCACAACCATTTTGAGCTGCAGCAGGTAGAATCTCTATTCCACTTGGATTATTCTCATCATAGATATTATTGTTGACGATTAAACTGTCGCCTTGGCACAAGATTTCATCGATTTCATTGAATCCTGGTGAGAGGATGTTGATGAGTCGATTTTCGCTAAGGGTCGTTTCGCATAATGCATCCGACAGCGATAACATGCGAACATTAATGCGATTGTTGTTAGATGAAAAATTAGCCGCGCAAATTTCCAGGCTAGCATCTGCCTCTGCACTCCGTAATTCAAAGGTCTGCGCTGTGTTGTCTGTACTTACTTCATAAAGCAGGCGGAAAGGTCCCGTGCCTTGGAAGTCTAGATCAATAGTAACGCAACCATCTGCACAGATGCTTCCTACTTGGCCAATGCTAGCAGAAGGGCTATTATTCGTTGTCAACAATTCTACGGACTGGATTGCAATACATCCTCTAGCATCGCTTACCCTAACCGTATAATTGCCTGCTGATAGATTTTGTAAAATACTGTTATCGTTTAATGCATCGTCTCCCCAATCATAGTTGAAGGGCGCTGTGCCTCCAATGGTATTTACAGTAATGCTGCCACTGTTGTCATCTGGACAGTTGGGATTACTTACATCTAATGTGATACTAAAATCGCTGCAATCAATATTGGAAATAACAAATGTACAAGCGTCGGTACAATCATTAGCATCTGTAATGATACTGTTATAAGTTCCTTCTGGTAGATTGAGTACGGCAATACTCCCTGTTTGATTTAGCACGAATGAGGTGTCATTAAGCTCAGGAATGCGTATGGTAAAGGGAGCTGTACCACCACTGATTTGTAAGCCTATTTGACCATCTGTTGCACCTTCTTTACTTATGGCTTGGGCATTAGTACAGAAAATTTGTAATAAGTTAGGTTCCTCAATTTCAACCCTTGCTATTTGAACACAAGCTAAGGCATCGGTTAATGTTACTTCGTAGATTCCTGGTTCCAAATTGGTGCGGTTGGCTCCTGTAGCATCATCATTCCATATGAAATTATAGGGTGCAGTACCACCATTAGCAATAGCTGTGATCTGGCCATTGCCTTCGCCAAAACAACTCACATTAGAAGGTTCAAGCTGTAATTGGAGTGTGCTACAATCGATAGGGGTGAGATCGATACTGCAAATTTCGGAGCAACCATTAGCATCGATAAGTGTAAAAGTATAATTCCCGGCACCTAAGTTTTCAATGAGCTGATCTTGAATACTGCTAATGCTTTGAAAACCTGTTTCTGCGCCCGTCCAACTCAAATTATAAGGTGCAGTACCACCATTAAATTCAATAAATATGCTGCCATCTTCCGCATTATTACTGGAAATGGGATTCCTAATGCTGCAATTAATCAAAAGTGGAGCGGGCTCAT
>CAZLYS010000476.1:0-2909 GCA_964563415.1 uncultured Halomicronema sp. | reverse complement strand
ATGCTATCTGAGCAAGCTATACTATCGCTTACAGTGACCGCGTAAATACCCGGAGCAAGACCACTCAGGCTGCTTTGGCCATTAAACTGAGGATCATTCCAATTATAATTAATTGGTGCAGTGGCGCCTTCTACCTCAATATTAATGGTTCCGTCATTGGCTCCATTACAACTGATATCTGTTTTGCGTGCATTCAATTGGAGTCCATTACAATCTGGTGCTTCGATACTAAAAGAACAAGCAATCTGGCAATTGCTCTGATCGCTTAGAATTAAGGTGTAGTCTCCTGCCAGTAATCCGGTAAATTCAAGCGTACCCGCGCTAGTAGCGCTCGTTGTATTCATCACAGGGCCGTTCAATTGGATAGCGTAAGCAGGCGTCCCTCCTGAGAAGGTAAAAGAAACCACTCCTTCACTACCTCCTATAGTTAGTACCTTATTAGTAACATTACAAGCTAAATCAAGTACCGGAGGCTCAGCAATGCTAACAACATCACTAAAAGTACAGCCGAAAGCATCACTGATATTAATGGTATAATTCCCTGCTGGGAGGTTTTGGGCTTGGGTTTGTCCCGCTAAACTGTCAATGCCCCAATCAATTGTGTAAGGAGGTGCTCCGCCTACAATGTTCAGCTCAATATTGCCCGTAGGATTACCGTTACAAAAGACATCATTGACAATACTGTTAAAGCTGAAATTGGAGCAATCCGGACTTAAAATATCGGAACTGCAGGAAGCTAAGCAGCCGTTAAGATCTTGAAGTACGAATTCATAATTACCAGCCGATAGGTTTTCCAAGACGAAAGTACCTGCTGCCCTGAGGCTTGTACTGCCCTCTTCCGCTCCTGTCCAACTTAGCGTATAGGGAGCTTCCCCACCAGAAACTATCCATTGAACTATACCATCACCGGCGCCTAGGCTGGTTTCGTTTTGTACTACTAAACACTCGAGCTTGAGCGTATCGGGTTGATTTATAATAATATTGAAAGTATCACTACAGCCGTCGGCGTCTGTAACTGTAAGGGGATAGCTGCCCGCAGCTAATCCTGTAAGTATGGACTGCCCATCAAAGGCATCATTGGCCCAGTCGTATTGAATAGGGTCACGTCCACTTCCAAATACTCTTATTGTACCATCGCTATCGCCACCACAGTTGACATCAATGCTTGCAAAGTCAAAATTGAAGTTAGCGCAGTCTGGTTCGAGGATGGTAAATTCACAAAAAGCGATGCAGCCATTACCATCTGTAACTTGAACGTTGTAGTCGCCAGCAATCAGATTGCGCAAGGTATCTCTAATAGTGCCACTTCCCTGGAGTGTATCATTGATTGGACCACTAAGGATGATGGTGGCTGGCGCCATAAAATTATTGGAATAGGTTATGGTTGCGATACCGTCATTACCGTCGACAATGGATACATCCTGAAGCTTGCTACAGCGAGCAAAAAGGAGATCAGGACTTGGTATATCAACTTCTGCAGAAACCGTACAGCCTAATGCATCTGTAATATTTACCGTATACAAGCCTGGAGGAAGTTGCGTTGGGTTTTGTACATCCAGAGCAGGATCATTCCAGTCGAAGGTAAAAGGAGCAGTACCACCTGAAATGAAGGTAGTGATGCTACCTCCATTGGGATTAGCGCAGGTAGGCAAGCTGTCAACCCTAAGAGCTACATTGATCTGTGGGCCGGAAATTAAGGGTATCTCTACCGGGGCTGAGGTACAACCACTTATGGCATTAATACCTACTGCATAAACTGAACTTGGAGGAGAGGTACTGTAAAATTCTGGGGCTGAAATAGGCCGAGTTAAATTAGCATCTTCATACCATGTGATCCGAATATTAGCATCGCCACAGCGTACATGCTCTTCAATAGCTGTTAGGTCATAGCTGACAAAAGTAGGAATCCCATCAAAGCATCTGACCATCGTAGTATCTTTTAGTACTGGTCCTGGTTCGATGACTACCGTTACCATATCGCTTGGGCCTGGGCAGCCATTATTTGGGGTCTTAGTCGATAGGAAGTAATCTCCGGCCATGCTAGGATCGGCACTGGTGCTGACAAGAGGATCCATTTCATTGGATGAAAAACCTTGGGGGCCAGTCCATTCATAAATGACTTTCTCCGTAGTAGCAAAAAGTTGGAGTGCAGTGCCGACACATACAGGCTCTTCATAGGAAGCAATGATACTACTTGGAGGAACCTCTTCGGGAGTAATTACTACAGTACGAGAAAGACTTACACAACTATTCGTAGCACGCAAAGTATACGTCCCCGTAAGGGTGCCGCTAATGTTTTGATTAGTACTTCTGGAACCGTCCGGAGCAACCCATAAAAAATTAAGAGGTTCGGCATTAGGATCAGATGTAATGACATCTACACCTATGGTAAATCTATCCCCAGGGCAGCCGGGCTGGTCTGTATTGAAGGACAGGTCATAAGTAGGACATAAGGAGAGGCAATCTGCAAATTGGGAAGTATAGATGTAAAAAACACCTACATTAAGAACAACCCTTCCTGTTTGGGTAGCCGTGATCTCATAATTACCTAGTAATGTGTTTTCAAAACTTGTTAATTCCCAATCTCCAGAATCACCCGCGAAGGTAGCTCCTAAAAAGATATTACCCTGGCAGGGATTGTCTCCTGTACAAACCTGTTGTTGGGGATCTAAAGCGTAGACCTGCACATAAGCTCCCGGTATAGCCGTTCCGGTAACCCTATCAGTATCTGCATCCTGGACGACGGGTGGCTCGATACCACCATTGGAAGAATTAAAGTTTTGAATGCCGAATTCTTCATTGCAGTAAAATTGATTGCGAAAGATGTTACATAAGTTAGTATTCTCTCCTACTTGAATACCTGCTACGGCATGCCCAATGAATATATTATCGGATGCGGGATTGCCCAA
>CAZLYS010000475.1:2885-4562 GCA_964563415.1 uncultured Halomicronema sp. | reverse complement strand
GTTTCGGTTGCCTCAGGGGCGGGTTGAGTGGGTCTGGGAAGATTTGCAACCATGGGCGCTTGAGCGATTAAACCTCCAACTGCCAGAGCAAAACCCGGTTGTTACCGGAGTCGGCTATGGCGATTATGCTGCCACAGGTTTGCAGACCATACGGCCAACAAAAACTATCTCTTAAGGCGGAGCCATAGCTGCGGTTCTCCCCTTTTTGGCGATAGGTTTCCTGTCCCAACAGTCCCGTCGCGGGGGAATCCTGCAGAGCGTCCCAGTCCAGTTGGGAGCGGTGCCAACCAATCAAGCGTGAATTGGCGGTGTCGGCAGCGATCAGCCAATCTCCTGCCGCAGTGACGCCGTAGGGCATGTTGAGACTGCGATCGCAGGGAAAATACTCGCCCCGATTTAGCTCGACCGCTTGAAAGTCTTGCTGTCCTAGAACAATTTCACAAGGCTGGTTATCCTCGGTTGGCAGGTCGCGCCAAATCATCAGGCGATTGTTGCCTGCATCGGCCAGCACCAGATTGCCGTGCCAAAGTGCGAGACTGTGGGGCCAGCGCATACTGGCAGCCGTGGGCGAGCCACCGCCATTTTCATTGCGGGTGGTAAATGTCTCTTGGCCCAGCACCTGATCCGCCGGTTGGCCATTGGTTTGAGGAATCGAATTCCAGACCAGAACGCGACGGTTGCCCGTGTCAGTGACGTACAGTTTGCCGTCATAGAAAAACACGCCATAGGGCCAGTGCAGGGTACTGGCAGTCGGTTCGTCTTGACCTCGATTGGGAGCATTCTGCCCGAAGTCAACCTGCCCCAACACCACATCGGCAGGGACGTTGCTGTCTGTTGGGACTCGATGCCAAATCAGAACGCGATGGTTCCAGGCATCCCCCACGGCCATGCCTTCACCACAAGCGCAAATGCCCGTGGGCACGGCAACGGTGCTCGCGGTGGGTTCTCCCTTTGCGTTCTGCCCTTCGCTAGTGAAGTCGGGTTGACCCATGACCCAGTCGGCGGGTTGGCCGTCAGTCGTGGGGAGCGATCGCCAGCCCAATAACCGATGATGTCCCGTGTCCGCCACCCACAGCGGCCCATTTTCTGAAAAGAGACAGACCCCCCGAGGGCCAAACATGGTGTCGGCGGCGGGGGCTAGGGGAGCGGTCATCCACGAGAGGTCGTGACCGGCCCCGAGAATGCGGGTGGCCCCGGCGTTGGCAAAGGGTAGGCGAGGTGCCGCTTCATCCTGGGGACTGCGATGGGGTGCAAAGGATTTGACAATTAAGGAGGTCATTTAAAGATGTATGTAATGGATAAATGAAAGTAGGAACGTTTGTTAAACGTCTGAAATTGTTTTGGGGATTATGGGAAAACCTCACCGCCTGCGGCACCTCTCCTTGTCAAGGAGAGGTTTACATAAGTTGCTGGCTAACGGCTTTGAGTTGTCTAGCCCCCTAAATCCCCCAATTCTGGGGAACTTGAATGTCCGGTCTCCCCTCAAAGTTGGGGGGATAAAGGGGGGCTAATGCAGCATTTTGCAGTCTTACAGCGATGTGTGTAAGCCGTAACCTTTTAAGGCGAGGTTAGGTGAGGTTTCCACCGTCCAATTGCACAAACACCTGACCGTTGTTGACCCGGACAGGATACGGCTGCAGCGGTACTGCCGGAGCGGTCAAACAGTGCCCTGTCGCC
>CAZLYS010000475.1:0-2852 GCA_964563415.1 uncultured Halomicronema sp. | reverse complement strand
CCCTGGCATTCCCCATCGGTAATGGGTACGCCCAAATGGCTACAGGCATTGCGGAAGCACTGCACCGTTTCGCCATCGCGACTGAGCAATAGCTTGTGCCCTTCCAGCTTGAGATCCAGCACCCCCTGTTCAGGAATTTCTGCCAGGGATGTGACCAGACTCCAGTCTGGCTCTAGCACTTCGTCTGTGACCTGGGCAACCGGTTTGTAAGCCACCTCCACCACATGCTCAATTTCAGGACAGTGGCGCTTGATGGCTGTTTCGATCGCCTCCGACAGCGTGAGTTGCGACGCTGGGCAATGGCTGCAGGCTCCCACTAGACGGATTTCCACCGTATCCGGCAGGCGAATCGACACGATTTCCACATCGCCGTCATGGCTTTGTAAACCCGGCCGTACTTCGGCGATCGCCTGATCCAACCGTTGTCGCAAAGACGGTGCTTTCACCAACCCGTGATAATGCAGCAGTCCATAGACCACTTCATCTTGGGCCGCATGTTTCAGCGCCTCCATGGCATCTTGTTTGATGCTACGAATGAGACGAGTCAACGCTTCTTTATGCAGGTCTTCGATCGCCCGCTTCAGTTCCAGCACGGTGTGCTTTTGGGGACCATCCCATTGCTCAACGATCGCTTCAAACTGTTGGATATCAGCCACCAATTCTTCCAGCGATCGTGACGCGGCCGCAACCTGACTCGGGGGTGGGGGAGCCTGAACCATCCGCAATCTCCTACTTCATCTTCACGTCTTTCAGCAAAAAGGGCATCGAAAACCCCGTGAGTAAACCAGAGACCGCGATCGCGACGGGCAGACTTTCCGTAAAGTGCCACAGCCCTGTTAGCGTCACCACACCCAGGCCAACCCCAATTGCGGTCTCGCGCGCAAAGTAGCCCGGATTCCGCAATAGCTTGCCTTTGAACAGCAGCTTGCTTGAAAACCAACCGACTTCTAACATGTGTTTTCTCCTGAAATACTTGAACAATTGCGAGGGGATTAATCTAAAACCTCACCTAGCCTCTCCTTATCAAAGCTGCGGCTTATAAATCAGTTGCTGGTTGATCGTTGTCAGGGATCTAGCCCCCTACATCCCCCAATTTTGGGGGACTGTGAACTCTGGTCTCCCCCCAAAGTTGGGGGGATTAAAGGGGGGCAATGCAGCATTTTGCAGTCTTACAGAGATGCGTATAAGCCCTAGCCTTGCCAAGGAGAGGTGCCGCAGGCGGTGAGGTTTATCCAAACGCCCAAACTTATGGACCTTGGATGAGGGATGGTACCGGCTCTCTACGCCAACCCAAACCCAATCAGCGCCAGCCCCAACGATGCGGCTGGGATAATCGCCGCTGGCCCGTAAAGACCGCCGATCATCGCTGATAGGCGTGGCCCCAAATCTTTACCGGCGAGCACCACACCGCCGATCGCCCCACCCAATATCGAAAAACCGATCGCGATCAACAGCCAAACCAAGCCGGTCTCTAGGGTGATGCGCTGATTGACAAAATCTTGAATAAAGCCCTGGACGAGAGGGTCATGAAGAATCTCTTGCATAGCAAACCTCAAAGGAAAGGAGATTGATCAAGTGAGCGAACCAGATAGCACTGCGTGCCGTTAACTCACCGTTTCAGACAACAGTTGGGAGATGCCAGAGTGAGCACGACGCACGGTTTCTGCCTGAGCCGACTGCTGATATTTCAGAAAAATTTGTTCGGCTTCTTGATAGTGGGCCGATGCCTGTGCGAGGTTCTGAGGGTTGCCGCTTTCGGGCTGCTCCAGATCATCGGGCAGATTCATCAGCACATTGGCTCGATTCGCAATCGTGTGGGCATAGACCAGCGGCGTATCTTGAGCCGTGCGAACTTTGAGTGCTTCGTCATAAGCGGTCAAGGCCCGCAGATTGTTGTCCACTGGATGAGTGCTCGGCAGATATTGCAGCGCATTCCCCAGGTTGTTTTGCAACATGGCGTACTCGCTAGGATGATCAATTAAATTGATCGATTCCAACGCTTGCTCAAAGGTTTGAATCGCGATCGCCTGTTTCAAATCATCTCGACCGATGGCCGAGGTCATTGATAGATACGCGATCGCAATATTGTTTTGCAAGATGGCAAACTCTTGCGGATACGCTTGCGCCGTGAACACTTCCAAAGCCTGCTGATATAGACGAATGCAGTCAGGCAATTGGGCGCGGTGATACGGCACTAGCGATTGCATCACCAGCCCCAAATTCATTTGGGTTTCGGCCTGTTCAACCGGTTCGCCATAATGCTTTAATCCTGACAAGGCCTCCTCGTAGAGATCCTTCGCTACCGTTAAGGTTTCTAAGCCTTCTATTGGTAGCGATCGCAGTGCCGTCGCTTTGCCCACTTGCGATCGGGCGACCAGCAATGGAGATTGATCTTGACTCAACTCCAAAGCATGGTCATACAGCACAATCGCTTGCTCTAAAGCATGGCTATCCTCAGGCTTTTGTTGGAGCCGATTGGCCATTTCTAAGAGCATTTCAATTTTTTCGACCGGAGTCGCTGTCTCAGCTTCAAGGGCTTCAAGCGCCACTCTTACTGCGACATCTATCTGACTAGTAGCCACAGATTCATCAATCTCCCAAGCAACTGCCGACAGTGGATTAGCAAGCACAGGAGGCTGTCAAAAGTTTTAGTTTCAGAAGCTTAACAGCCAGCTCATAAATAATTCCTTGATCCCCGTTATTTTCTTAAGGTTTTAGATGCCAAATCATCCCAAAAATGCTTTAAACCAATTTTTTATTCAAGTGAAATCTTGTGCCTTGCAAGGAATCGAGTAAGGTTTTCAAGAGATACAATCATTTATAAAGTTTGCCACCAAACTGCTTTAATATTC
>CAZLYS010000474.1:0-4562 GCA_964563415.1 uncultured Halomicronema sp. | reverse complement strand
CACTGACAACCTACCCCGTGAAGCAGGGCCAGAAAACGGTTTCAGTGATCCCCAACGCCGCGATCGCCTACCTAATTAACCCAAAGTAGGCGCAGCTCGAATATTTTCTGGCCAGGGAAATTTAAGAATGTCTACAAGATTTGCGGATGGTAACTATCTGGCCACTAAATTCGTTTTCTATATTATTCAGTGCTTAAAATTAGTCTTACGACTTAATAAGCGTCTTAAAGCTAAGCTCGGGATCACAAACCCGTGGTTGAGATTTTGGGCAAGACACTGTCAAGGGTCCCAGCTTTGACGAGATTAAACGGCTTTATAGAAGGCGATGGGTTGGTACATCCCGTCTCCATAAAACAATAGTGTTTTTGCGAATAGAGGTTACTGCAAAAGCTGATTGATACACCAAGCTAAATGCCGGTTCACAAGCGTAAGGAGAAATCCGATGAAATTTGAAGATATTTATCAGTTTTTTGAGGATCCACCACCCATTTATCTTAATAAAGAACTGGCTGTCTGCTATGTTTTAGCCGTGCTGCTGCAGCAAGATTCCTACGGAACCGAGCTCATCCAAAAGTTGGCCAAAGATTATTCAGACTATCGATTATCCGATACGGTCCTCTACAGTGCGCTCAAGTTTCTAGAAGATCAAGCCGCGATTGATGGTTATTGGAAAAAGGTGGAAGGGCGGGGGCGTCCTCGCCGAATGTATCGTCTGAATCCGGATTGGCGCATGCAAGCAGAGCAATTAGCTGACTTGTGGATCAATTACATGCGCGATCGCGTCCCTCAAAAAGCTGCAGTGCCAGAGCCAGTTTACTCTAGCCGCTAAATCCAACTGATTAACAGCGTTCAACGTAGCTATTAACAAAGCCCTTGTCGACATAAACTCGACAAGGGCTTTGTGTATCGTTCTCCTGAATACAGTCGTCCCCTCGGTAAGAGAACAGCTTGCTTAATGAGAGACACTTCTTATATCAATTCTGCAAAATAGCGCTACCGATCGAGGATCCCCCGCTGTCGCCGCCCCCTTAGAAAAGGGGCTATTTTCAGGGTTTCCCCCTTTTTCTAGCGCAGCCTAAAGCCCAAGGGGCATATCAGAAAAGCGCAGCCATACCCGGAGGGTTATTGCCCGAAGGACTTTAGGGGGATTGAGGGGGATCTTTCCATTTGGCAGATGTATAGCCCAATTTTAGAGAATTGCTCTTAGCCTAAAGCTAAGGAGTTGCAGCCGCCACGAGAGTAGGGACTTTACCCGGCAACTAGGGAGAACCCGGATTGATGATGTCGCCAGCGATCTGCACACAGCTTCTGCCACTGTCCCTGGCTGCATATACGCCAACATCAGGTTCACGACCAGGCTGGCTGGTTGCACAGTACGGCCTTATTCTTCGATTTTGACCGAAAGAATTTTGTCACCTTGACTAATGGCATTCACTACATCCATATCCGCAGTTTTGCCAAACACTGTATGCACGCCGTCTAAATGAGACTGGGGCGAATGGCAGATAAAAAATTGACTGCCACCAGTATCAGGACCACGGTGAGCCATTGAGAGACTCCCTGCTTCGTGCTTGTTGTCGTTGATCTCACACTTGATGGTGTAGCCAGGTCCTCCAGTACCGTTACCCTTAGGGCAGCCACCCTGAATCATAAAGTCAGAAATGACCCGGTGAAATTTCAAGCCATCATAAAAGCCGGCTTTAGAAAGATCAGCAAAGTTCTTGACGGTATTGGGCGCATCGGCATCAAATAATTCCAACGTGATGGTGCCCTTATCCGTTTCCATAATTGCTCGCGTCATGCAATCTCCTCATTAGTACGCCAGTATTTACAGTTCAACTAGACATCGTCATCGCCTGCAAGAGCATGGCTCACTGGCTTATCACTTGTTTACTCTATCGTTTCGGCGATCGCTTTTATCTACTCAGCGATGCTGACCAGATAAAGACACAGCTGAACCTGAGATAGTCATGTTCCCTAGATGCAGCAATCGACTAACTGATATCGCTGAGATCGAGAGGGCCAAAATCATCGTCGTCATCGTCTTTGGTGTTGTCACTAGACTCGGCTGGGGGCAGATCAGCAAAGAAGTCATTATCCCCAAACAGGTCCGCTTCTGCTTCTGTCAGAGCATCGTCTGAAGCAGATTGATTGGGTGGGGTGGCGGCAAATAAGTCATTATCCCCAAACAAATCATCTTCGATGTTTGAGTCCGCTGTCTCCGCCGTATCACTCCCTTCAGGAATCACTTCTAAGGCCTCAGCGAAGTCGTCATCGCCAAACAAATCGTCACTACTATCAGATGTCGAATTGTCAGGCACACCACTCTCACCGGCAGTGGTTTCCAACGTAGCGAAGTCATCATCGCTAAATAAATCATCGTCACTGTCAGCTGCCGTATCTTCTAGGACCACGCTCTCCGCTGATGAGTTTTCTAACGTAGCGAAGTCGTCATCGCCGAATAAGTCGTCGCCACTGTCAACTGCCGTATCTTCAGCAATGACACTCTCTACTGGTGTCGTTTCTAGAGCAGTAGCAAGGTCGTCATCACCAAACAAATCGTCATTACTATCAGAGGCCGTATCCTCAAAGACGACACTCTCCGCTGGCGAGTTTTCTAAAACAGCAAAGTCGTCATCGCTAAGCACATCATCGTCACTGTCAGATGCCGTATCTTCAGAGGCGGCACTCATCTCATCTAACTGGGGAACAGCAGTATCCGCCTCTACAAATAAATCATCGACTTCACCTAATGATGTTTCTTCGATCGTTAGGATGTCCTCTGAAGTGTCAATATCTGCATCAGCAAGGGGATCGGTACTTTCTGGGGCAGTACTCTCCCCAAACAAATCATTTAAATCCTCACCGCTAAGCAAATTTTCGTCGTCTGCTGTTACTGTTTCCAGACTCTCGCTCTCTATTTCCAAAGGAGTAGGGGTAACGGTCCAGCTATCGGTTGTGTCTACGTCAGCATCGGCAATAGCATTCTCTGAATCCAGAGAACTCGCGATGAATGCAGCTTCTTCGTTTAAGGAACTGTCTGACGTGGAATCGTCGAATATTTCTGCAGACGTCTCTTCGGGGTCACTCTCTGAAGACTCGTCTTCAACTTTAACGGATTGGTCTTCGACTTCAGGTTCTGGTGTCACCGTCTCTGCTGTCTCAGAACTTAGGCCCGCTACGAGGTCTTCATAGCCATCATCGCTAAACAAGTCATCCACCGGCGAGGTCGCGATCGCTGCCCCAGCATCTTCTTGGTCAGACACTGTCGATCTTTGCTGGTAGTCTGCTTCAAGTTCTCTCAGGCGGCGATCAAACTGCACTTGTTGGGTCGCTAGCTGCTCGGTCAACCGTTGGTCAAACTCGACTTCGGCCTGTTGCATCGCGGCTGCGAGCTGCTGATCTAGTTCGCTTTGAGTATATTGTGCTGCTGGGGTTGGGATTACCTCTGCTGCTGGCCCTGGTGATGTTAAGGCAACTGTAGTTTCATCGCCAGTCCCCATAATTTCGCTAGGGGTCGGAATGTTAATCTCACTTGCCAAGGTAGCGGTTTCGCCGACAGACTCAGATCGTAACTCTGCGAGTTGACGCTCCAACTCGGCTTGGCGCTCAGCAAATTCCTGCTCAAATTCTTGATATTGAGTAGCCAGTTGTTGATCATATTCTGCCTGCAGCTCGGCCTTGGCGGCCTTGGCATGTTCTGCCAACTGCGTTTCGTAGGATTTCTGCAACTTTTGGGTCGCTTCGTTGAGGCGCATTTCGTACTGCTGTTTGAGATGCCTCAGCTCTCGTTGGGGCGTCGTTTGAGAGGCGCTAGCAACGCCTGATTCAGAGCTGGGTTGGGCTGCCACCTCAGAGGCGGCATCAGGGGGGGGAATGGCAGCTGCGAGACCCGAGTTGCTATGAGCGACGGGCTGGGGGGTAACCGGTGCAGCCCCCTGCTGCATTACGCGGAAGCGGGTTTCGTAAGTCTGCTCCATTTCTATCGTTTTTTGCGAAAGCTGATCTTGATAGTGCTCAATGGTGGTGGAGAGTTGAGATTCGTAGTCGTGACGCAATCGGTCCGTGGCTTCCCGCAACCGTAGTTCGTGAGACTGCTCGATTTCGGCCAATCGCCGCTGACTCACTTTGAGTTCTTCAGCTTGCTTGCGCGATCGCTTTTGCACAAGGGAATAACCGACCAAAATGCCCACGAGAAACATGATCAGCAGCGCGATGATAATGCCAGGGGTAAATGAGTTCATTAGGATGTCCCTCGTGTAGGCGTGAGCAGCTGCAAAGCCATTGCCCTGACACGTCAGCAATGACTTACTGCAGTTTTGCCCAATATGTTAGCGAGCAATGCTGAACTCTATGCATAAATTTGAAGAAGTCAATCTTTTCGGCCTGAGACAGTTACAGCCAATGTTCTCAACCTCAAAATTTGCCCGGTAAAAATACGGAAGCTTGCTGAGCACTTCAGTCTCGAGCATCGGCGATCGCCAGAAGTAGTCCAAATCCCACAAATAGGCTGCCGGTAAACCAGCGCTGCAGGGCCGCGACTCACGGATTGCGGCGGAGAT
>CAZLYS010000473.1:0-4577 GCA_964563415.1 uncultured Halomicronema sp. | reverse complement strand
CCCCCAGAACCGGATGCCACGCACCTAACCGCTTCCACACCTCGCTCCATATCGAGGTCTGCCTTCACCCCGCGATCGAGACCTTCTGCGATCGCCCAGTAGGTGCCCGCCACAATAATTTGGTTAATGGCTTTGGTTGTCTGCCCAGCCCCGATGGGCCCGACATGGGTAATGGTTTTACCCATGGCCGCGAGGACGGGCCGCACTTTCTCGACCACAGCGATCTCTCCCCCAGCCATAATTGACAGCGTGCCCTTTTGGGCTCCTTCGGACCCCCCAGATACCGGTGCGTCCACCATATCGATTTGCTTTTCTGCCAAGGCTGCGGCGATTTGTCGAGTCACCGTGGGACTAATGGTGGACATATCGACGACGACGGTGCCCGGTTGTGCCCCGTAAATAATGCCGTTGTCGCCTAGAATAATGGCTTCGACATCAGGAGTGTCGCTGACACAGGTGATGACCACTTCAGCCGCTTGGGCTGCTGCTTGAGGAGAATCGGCCCGCTGTCCACTCGCCTCAGCGATGGGGAGTTCGCGATCGCGGGTGCGATTATGCACTGTGACCGTGTGCCCCGCTTTCAGCAAGTTCAGGGCCATCGGTGTGCCCATCGTGCCCAGACCCACAAATGCAACTTTCACCATTGCTCCTCTCATCTGTTGACCTTCCCTTAGGCTACAACGGTGTTTCTCACGGACAAACCCCGCGTCAATAGAGCCAAAGAGTTTACAAACCGCAGCAATCAAGATAGATCTGGAAGGAATGTTCTACTTTGGGGAGTGATCGATATACTATCCCCAGCGTTACGCTCCGATGCTTGCGGCCAGATGTAGAGTCGAGTGGGTTACGTTTTGCCCCCGTTACGCTAAAGAACTGTTGCTTTTGTCGTAAACCCTATGAGCAGCTACCACAACCCACCCCCGCCGAAGCGTGATCAGCGACCACGACCGCGAGCTGGGCAACCTGCTCCCGCTGCGTCATCTTCAGGGCGGTCACAACCAACCCGTTATGTACCCCCAGCATCCAGGGTGGCTGATGTTGCCCCGCCTGCCGGTGCAGAGGCGGGCATCGCGGCTGCCAATCAGAGTCCCCGGTTTAATCGCTGGATGATCGGGGCTTTTTTAATGGTGATTGCCTTGGGTGGGGTGGCTGGGGCTTCGGCCGTTAGCCTCATGAGCATTCCTAACCTGCCAAACTGCCGGGCGGTGTCTTGGCGGTTTGCATCAGCAGCGACCCGATTGCAGTGTGCCGATGCCTACGCCGACCAGGGATCGGTCGAGAGTTTGTTGGCGGCGATCGCCCTGGTGGAAGCCCTA
This sequence comes from uncultured Halomicronema sp., assembly GCA_964563415.1. Lineage (GTDB taxonomy): Bacteria > Cyanobacteriota > Cyanobacteriia > Phormidesmidales > Phormidesmidaceae > Halomicronema. Next base: position 3,261 of record CAZLYS010000473.1, on the reverse strand, counting down.
CCCGCTGATCACCCCCTGCGTGGGGAAATCAATGAGCGGGTGGAAGTGTGGGCCGATGAAATTTTGCATATTGCCGACCAAACCTTTAATCAGGGAGAGCTGGAATCCGCCATCGATATGGCCCAGCAGATCCCTGCCAATACGGCGGCTGCAGCCTTGGTGAGCGATCGCGTCGCCAGTTGGCAAGCCATTTGGGATCAGGCAGAATCGATCTTTCGGAAAGCTGAGAATCAGTTGCGGGCGTCGAACTTTCGGGAAGCGTTTTCAGCGGCGATTCAACTGCGATCGGTGGATAACGAATACTGGGCTAACGAGCGCTACGACGAGCTGACCAATCTCATCAGTCGCACCCGTGAAGAGGTCAATATCTTGGCCAATGCGGAGCGGGTGGCTAGCAGTGGCACTCTCGACGATATCATCACCGCCCTGGAGCAGGTGGCCGCTATTTCTCAAGAGAGTTATCTCTATAGTGATGCCCAGGCCGTTTTGAAATCGCTGAGCCTGGACCTACTAGATCTGGCTGAAAGCGCTCTTGCCGATCGCAATAGTGCTGAGGCGCTGAGAATTTTGGCAGAGATTCCCGACTCGGTAGACTTGGGGCAAGAAGTTGCCGACTTTAGAACGCTGGCCGATGCCTATGAACTCACCTGGTCGGCGACGACAACGGGTTATGAGGCTGCCATTGTGCGTCTCCAGAGTATTACCAGCGATCGCCCCTTATATCAAAAAGCGCGGGAACTGCGCATTCAGTGGCAAGCCGAGTTAGAAGGCGTGGCTCAGCTCAACTGGGCGCAACAAGTTGCTCGACCCGGTACGGTCGATAGCCTGCGGGCTGCTATCACCGAGGCCGAAACCATCAGTTCTAGTAATCCCTTCTGGGATGAAACTCAAGACCAAATTGATGCCTGGCGCCGCGATATTGCTTTGATCGAAGATCAACCCTATATTGACCGGGCCAAGCTCGTGGCCGTAATGGGCGATCGCCCGAGTTTGCAAGCGGCCATTGCCGAAGTGCAACAAATTTCCAGCAATAGTGCGCTCTATGACGAAGCCCAAGACTTGGTAGCCGACTGGCGCTGGCAAATTCAACGGATGGATAACCAGCCCATTTTGACCCAAGCTCGACAATTCGCTAATGCCGGGCAACTGGATCAAGCGATCACCGTCGCTTCTCGCATTCCCCCCAATCAAGCTGTTTACGACGACGCCCAGGCAGCGATCGCCGATTGGCAAGCAGAACAGGCCAGTCTTTACGCTTACCAACAGGCCCTCTCAGTGGCCGAAACCGGGACGGTGAATGCCTTGCTGAGAGCCATTACGCTGGCGCAGGGGGTGCCGACTAGCAGCCCCGACTGGACGTTTGCCCAACAGGCTGCCAATCAGTGGAGTTGGGATGTCATGGGCATTGCCGAATCGACGGCCTTTAGTAATCCGGCTGAGGCGGTGCGCATCGTGCAGCAAATTCCCGCTGGGACGGCCGCTTACCCGGCAGCGCAGCAGCGCCTGCAAGAGTGGCAAACGCCCCTGGTCGAAACCTCCAACGTTGAAACCGTTGACCAGTAGAGCGATCGCCTAGCTCTCTTGCCAAACAAACTTGCCCTCGCGCCACAGCGCCACCAAAATACCGATCGCGTACTTAGTAATCGTTTCCCCAAACAAGAGGGAGACGATCTGCGTTGTGGAGAGCACACCCGCAAAGGCAATGAGGGTAAATAGTAGCGTGTCTAAGGGAATCGACACCGCATTACTGCCCGCCACGCGGATTAACCAGGGATATCGCAATAGCTTTTGATAGATTTCGGTATCGGCTGTTTCTGCTAAGACAATCGCTAAAAAGCTCGCCCCAATGATGCGCATCGGTACCGCCAAGAACGCACTCATGAGCACGTTGGCTAACGCCGCGATCGCGATCGTGCCGTAAACCCATGGGCGGCCTGCATCATGCAGCTTATCTCGTTGAGTAAATGTAACTCCAAAGATAAACGTCCCCACGGCGACCTGGCCAAAAACGGGAAACGGAATGAACCAGGCCGCCGTATAGTTGGCTCCTAACGTCGCCAAAATGTAGATGATGGAATGGATTACATATTTTCTCGACATCGCCACCGCATGCACGCATCAAAACAGCTTTGCCATTCTAGACCGTTACTCTGCCAGGAAAGATTTATTGGATGAAATGTGGTCAAGAGCTGGGCGTGGTGACGGGCGATCGCAGGGCATCCGCCACTTTCTTGATAAAACTCGCTGTAGGTACGGCCAGCAGCAATCCCAGAAATCCGGCAGATTTCGCCCCGACTAAGAGCACTACAATCACGACGGCGGGGTTGAGCCCTGTGACGCCGCCAATCAGGCGGGGGGCAATGACATTGTCGTTAATTTGACCCAAGATTACAGCGACCACCAGCACCTTGAGTCCCAGGGTGATGGACTGGAACCCAAGCAGCCCGCTGATTCCCAAGACAGCCACAGTGCCCCCAAAGGGAATCAGGCTGACTAAACCAATCACGATGCCAAACAGCAAACCATAGGGAACATCGAGCAAGATGAACGCGATCGCTTGCGCCGTGGCCAAAATCAGTGCCAGCGTTGCCTGGCCCGAAAAGTAGCCCTGAAAGCTGGGCTGTAGCGAGTCCCGCACTTCTTGTTGCAGGGTGGGGGGCAACCAACTCAATAGGCCCTGCCAAAGGCGCTCGCCATTTAACACCAGCAAAATGCTAAGAACCAGAGTGATCAGCAGGTTGAGGGTGCTGTTGAGGGTGCTGAGCGTGACCCCAATGACCTGGCTCGTGGCGGACTGTAGTGCTGAAGAAAGTCGATTGTCGGCCTCCACCGTAATCTGCTCAAAATTAAGCGGGACATTCTGCATAAACGAGCGTTCATTCAGCAGCAGCAATTCTGTTTTGCCCAGCTCAATCAAACGCGGCAGCCCCTCAGCAAAATCGTTGAGCTGTTGCCATACCAATGGTCCCAAAAAGATGATCAAGACGCTGACCGCAGCGAGCGCTGCTAACAATACCAGAGCTGTTGCGAGTCCCCGCGATAGGCGGCGTTTTTGCAGCAACACGATGGGATAATCCAACAAAAAGGCAATCAGACTGGCCGTGGCAATAATGCTCGGAATCGGCTGTAGCAGGGAGCCGAGTCGGTATAACAGCCAGCCATTCAAAACCACGAGAGGAAACGTGAGCCCCACGATCGCCCACTTTGGCAAAGTCGAAAGCATTCCTTGACACCTGGCAATTGCGCCTTCTCAAACTACCG
>CAZLYS010000472.1:0-4588 GCA_964563415.1 uncultured Halomicronema sp. | reverse complement strand
GGGGAATGTCGCCATCACCCGCGATTTCGTTCGAGGTGTCAATAATCACCACCCGTCGGCCCAGGTCATCCGCCAAAACGCGGGCAATTTCCCGCAGTGCCGTGGTTTTACCCACCCCTGGCCGCCCCAGCATCAAAATAGACTGTCCTCGCTCTACCAAATCTTGAATCAGGCCAATGGTGCCAAATACCGCGCGGCCGACCCGGCAAGTCAGGCCAATTATTTCTCCAGAGCGATTGCGAATAGCACTGATACGATGCAGAGTTTTTTCGATGCCGGCTCGGTTATCACCGCCAAAGTAACCCACGCGATCGATACAGTATTGCAAATCTTCTTTAGTCACTACCTGCTCAGACAGGTACTCAGCCCCTGACAAAAACCTGGCCTCGGGGCGTCTCCCCAAATCTAAAATCACTTCGATGAGTTGATCGGCCTGTTGGTGACGCTGAATTTGCGCAGCGATATCGGACGGCAAGACTGCCATCAGGGCTTCGAGATCATCGTATACGGCAGACTGGGTAGTCAATGTCGGCTCAGTAGATGTCACGGGGGAAACAGGGGCAGACTCAGCGGACTGGGTGTCGTTATGAAAGACCATGGCCTAACTAAAAACTCTACTCAATTGCGGGTGAATACACTGGCGATTTCACCAGTGCCAGCGGGGCATCAGGGCGATCGCTGCCAACGCTCGCGGGCCATCCACTGGCGTTACCAGAGACTCCTTTGATAGGAGCGACTAGGCTCTGAGCCAGTTGCACAGCTTGACGTAGTGGCAAAATCGACGTTTCCAGGGAATTTGAGTCATCACACGCCCCTCCCTCATCAACATAAACGGCAGATGCAAACACTGGCTCAGCAGTCGTCCACTCAGCCAATACCGGACTTAACAAACGACGGGCAAAACTACCAAAAGCTACCCCTCCAAAAATGGGCTTAATGGGGTTACTTGACAGCGACCATGGAGAATTACTCAAATTCACTCCCTCAGAGGCCAAGTCCGCTAATTTTTCGGCGGTGTGGGCGTTGGTTCCCCCTGCAAGTTGTACATAACCGGGGGGGCCTGATTGCAACATCTGACGGGCATAGCGCAAGGTGGCGTGGGTCGTGCCTCGACCAATGTCGCCACTCATGGGGCGACCATCGGTCTGCCAGATCAGCGGCACAGCCAGAGGCTGAATGCCTCGATATAGCTGCCAGAGATACTCGACAACCCCAGTTTGAGCGGGGCAGCTAATCGACACTACCGACAGTGAGTGCATGTAAGGTTGCAAGGCAGCCCATAACGCCATGAATTGCTCATACCGTCCGACCTGGGTATGGATTTCGATGGCATCCACTTGCATCAGCAAAGACGCGGCGATCGCCTCAGGAGTCGTGGCGCGGGTCACCGTTTCAATATGCTGTATCGGGCACACCGGTAAACACCGCCCGCAACCGTAGCAGCGCTCTTCGATGACCCCAATCGTGGCGGGTGTGAACGCGATCGCAGCAGCGGGGCAAATTGATTCGCAGGGACGCGCACAATCGCTAGGACACCGGTCTGGATCAAACTGGGCTTTACGAAAGTGAGGATCGTCACCGTCGCTAAAACTCACCATGAGCAACGGCAGTTCTGCAGGCATTTTGCCCGGCACTAAATCGATAAATTCGGAATTTTGTTGGAGTCGCGAGATGATGCGAAACGACTCTTTCACCGCTTTGACGACAGCAGGATCAGCAGCGACATCAATGCAATCAGCACCGGCAAGAGTATAAGCGAGTGCCAAATTACGAATTGAGGGGAGGTGTTGATAGCTGGCTCCTCCAATCAGCTTGAACCAGCAACCTGCCTGCAAAGAAATTAGGGAACGGTGGGTCTTTTTCACCCTTTCATGCTAGATGTTTCTGGCCAAAATTGCGAGATTCCAGGACTTTTTCCAGACTTTAGGAAAATCACCTGTCTTGCAATGTACCCAAACTTGTTTCGAAAGCGAGTCTACCGAGATTGCCGACCCGACTGAAAAGCAAATTTAAATTTCTTAACTCCGAGAAATCAAGAGAGATTATTCCCTCCCCAAAACTTGGAACGGCTCTGCACCATTACTCTATGGTCAGAGGCTTGCCCACTATTTTTGTCGCTGATTTAGAGAGTTGATAGGTCAAGTGAGTTTGAGAATCTTTTTCTCTTAGGGTTAAGAGAGAGGTTCCTTCTCGAGGGTATCGGCACAGTCTACTTTCAAAAACAATCAATGCATTCACTGAATAAAAATTAGGCGGTTTGCACAAGGTCAATCTGATCCTAATGACCGTAGGGCTTCGGGTGCAACCAGACGAAATATCAGCACTCCGACTCCCATCAGCACTCCCGCCAATACTGCTGCAGCGGCCACGGTGCCCAACCGCTCAAAGGCGATCGCGGCAATCTCAATCTTGGTTGAGAGGGCCACCGTTTCCAGAATGCCGATGGTCAACAGCGTAGTTGCCCCCACATAACTGATGGGCATAATCCGCACTGCCAGTACCTGGCTAACCACCGCTAGTGCTGCGTGAAAAGGAGGCAGCTCAATGAGTTGCCCCAAACCAATCACTAGCATGACTGCGACCAGGGTACCGACGACTCGCTTAAGACTCCGATCAAAAAGCTGAGCATGAGGCGGCAACGCAAAGACCACCAGGGTTAAGGGAAACCAATATCCATGGGAGCCAAAATATCGCGTGCCGACCCCGATCGCGATCAGCATGCCCAGGGCAAAGAGGCTACCAAAAACGGCTGCATACCCTTGAGATTGGGGCTTTTCGACCGCCGTAGTGAACGTATGGCCAAATAACTTTGCGACCCCCAAACTCCAAACCATTGCGGCCAGATAGACCCCCAAGATGAGCACGGGCTTATCAGGTTGCAATAGAGGGCTGGTGAAAATCGTCCAGGCCAACATTGCCTGTAAGGCTGGGCTAGCGAGGCCGTAGTGTCCACAAATTGCCGCCAACACGGCTAGCACTGGTCCGATCAAGAGTGCCATAGCCGGATCTCCCAGAGAGAGCAGACCCGCCATCCCAGTGACGACTGTAACCAGTGCTGACACCGCGATGCCGGCATGTCGCGCCGCAAAATAAGCGGGCATCGCCGACAGCAAAGCCGCCATCCCCAAGGAATCTGAGGCCTCGGGACCAAAGGCTACTATCGTGATTGCCGGGGGTATCGTAATTGCGGCGATCGCTATAGCCACAAATCGCCAAGGGGTCGGTTGTCTGCCCTCAAACAACCATTCTTGCCAGCGATGATGGTGTGTCTTAGAGCCTGTCATGAGTTTTGCAACAACTGATGGAACCCATTTTCGTTCTCTCTAATTGCGCCTTCATGAGGGCAAAGCAACACCGAGCGAGTTGACAATTTTCGGCAAACCTCGTTGCGCCGGTAAAGACGATTATCTTTCCAAAGTTGAGCCTTTGTAACGCAGGTATTCGGCCAGAGCTGCAATCATGCCGGAAGCCAGAATGAGCAACACACTGAGGGCATTCATATCGGGTTTGACCCCATTACGAATGCGGCTAAAAATTTCCAGCGGCAACGGATTGGCACCACCGCCCGCTGTGAAGCTCGAAATTAGTAAGTCATCTACGCTGAGCACAAAAGCCAGGAGGCAACCGGCCACGATCGCGGGCATTAATTGCGGCAGCAAAACCTTGATCAGCGCTTGGGTTGGAGTTGCGCCGAGATCTAACGCAGCTTCTTCTAAATTGGGATCCAGACCACCCAAACGACTGGATACCACGACAGCAATATAGGCCAGACAAAACACCATATGGGCAGCCACAATCGTCCAAATGCTGAGGGGAATCGCCATTGACGCCAGGAAGACCAACGTAGCCACCGCGATGGAAATATCGGGGATGATGAGTGGCAGGTAAGAGACGCCCCGATACACGCCCTTACCAGGGAAGTAGTACTTGCACAGCCCAATCGCCATCAGCGTTCCCAGGACGGAGGAAATAGCCACGGCGACGATCGCCACAAACAAAGTGTCTTGCAGGGCGCGAAAAATCCGCGCATCTTGAAAGAGACTCTCATACCAGCGCAGGCTAAACCCTTGCCAGACCGAGGTGTAGCGACGAGAGTCGTTGAAGCTGTAAATGCCAAGTACGACAATGGGGCCATACATAAACCCAAACAGCGCGATGGTTAGCCACCCTTGCCAGGTTTGAGGCAGACCGAGTCGGCGTAGAAATGACATGGCATGCTCTCCGCTACGCTTCTTTGACTGAATCGCGATCGCCATATTTCAGCAGCAGCGCGATCGCTAAACTCACTGCCATAATCAGCACCATACTCAAGGCTGAACCCAACCCCCAATTACGGGTAATGCCTAAAAACTGGTTGTAAATTAGGCGAGAAATCGTCATGCTCGAAGCGCCGCCCAGCAGCGTCGGCACGACAAAATCACCCATGCTGGTAATAAATACCAGCAGACAGCCTGCGGCAATGCCGGGCAACGTTTGAGGCACAGTGACCTTCCAAAAGGTCTGTCGGGGGTTGGCCCCCAAGTCAGCCGCAGCTTCCAAAAGGGAAATGTCAAGCTTTTCGAGGGAGGCGTGTAGGGAAAGAGTGTTA
>CAZLYS010000471.1:0-4589 GCA_964563415.1 uncultured Halomicronema sp. | reverse complement strand
GTAGATGCGGTTGCGTCAATTGTGCCTCAATAGTTGACTTTGAACATAATCGCTCTTGGCCAGGCAAAACGAGACAGTGTCTAACTATTGTTTTCCTCAGCAACGCTCGATTTAGAGACTGGCGAGAGCTGCTGACGAAAATCTTGCCAGGAGAATGAGCATCACCAAATCTGTGAGGTTTGATGCTTTCAGAGCAGACGGCACTCCTTTATGAAGAATCACCACAGTTAAACAAAAATTCGCTAAGCTCCACTTGAGCACGCGCCCGATGGAATGTCCTTAATTTTAAGAAAGGGTTATGCTACCAAACCTAATTGATTCTGTATTGGAGTCTGTTGACGTTGATCTCATGCTTGATGAAGACTTTTTCGACAATAGTCTGTCAGAGCTATTGGCGGCGGTCAGTCCTGAGGCTGAGGCTTTGCTGCTAGACGGCGTAGACACCCTGATAGATGCAACGGGCGAGTTGGCGATCGCAGCTGGTGTTCTAGAGGGCACTGTAAGTACACCAGAAGATGGTCCACTGCCGATTTTGTTTGACGCTCCAGCAGCCTTAACCGAATTGGGAGACCTGCTCGCTGACGCCAGTGGCAGTCTGTCTTTAGTTGACGGTATTTTGAATGCGGTTTTAGATCTAGATGACGAACAGTACGAAATCCTCGAGTTTGACTTAGCCACCTTCGCCGCAGATGGCCTGAGCTTTTTAGTCTCTGAAGCAGAGGCCATCTTGCCCATTGTGAATGGCACGTTACTCATTAGCGAAGAAACGCCGTTGGGTCTCGTTGAAGGGGCGATCGCGTTTGGCGGTGGCACCCTCGATGTAGATGTCGAGACACCTGCTGGTGATTTAGACCTCATCATTCCCTTCAGTCCCGATACGCAATTTGCCTTTGCGATACCGACACCTTTGGGCTCTGCAGATGCCAACGTAAATTTCTTTACTGGCAATATCGAAATACCACTCTCGCCGGGCTTCGATATTGAAGTGCCCCTCGACAGCCTCAACGGTGAACTAGCACTGGACGATGGCACTGCCACCCTTACCCTCGATACTTTACTAGGTCCCATCACCACAGACTTTGAGGTCGATGATCTAGTGAGTGATACCGTAGTCGACTTTCTGGCTGGGGTCACGCTTGATGCACAACTACTCACAGGTCAACTCGATATCTTGGCAACCTCTGGGGAGGAGGCGATCACGACCGCCTTCGATTTGATTGACCTCAACAACCAAGCCATTGAGTTTTTGGCAGAAACCAATGGAGACTTCAGCCTCGATGAGGGTTTACTCAGCGGCTTTATCTCTGTCGGCGCTGACACCATTGATATTGAGCAATCTGTAGAGGATTTGCTGGATCTGCTAGCTGTACCACTCAATGAGTTACTCGCCCTGGCTCCTAGTGCTGTGTAAAACTTTCAGCACGTTTAAGCGGATATGGACGACTACCCCCTGCAGGCTCAATAACCAGCCGTGCAGGGGTTTTCTTTTCGCCTCGACAAATAGAGAAGACTCATGCAACATCAACGCGAGGAATTAGGGTGAGTTCTCCCTTGCTCCTCTTACCGCTTCGGCTCTCTCTGGTTCACCTAACCCTAGACAAACCACTAGTGATCGAGGCTCTATGAAGACAATCCCTGTCTTCTCAATGCTGATGGCTGGCAACTCAATTCGACGATGGCATTACCTATGTAGTCGTTTTAGCTGCTCGTATCTGGTGATTTCCGGCGCACCTCAGCGACAACTACAGTCAGCAAATAACCGCAGAATGCATCCTCCATCTCAGAAGTCTTAAGACCTCCGCTCCGCCATCTCCGCATTTACTGTAATAGCTAGGAGCTGTATCTCGCTCATTAAAGATACTTGCTAGCCAAATAATGTCAGCCCCCAGCGTAGACGCTCAGACTCAGAATTTACGCCACAGCTGCTCACGTAAATCGACAATGGTGGTTATATCAATAGAATCTCACCACTGCGGTTTTGAAGTTAAGCGATCGTGCTCACGGTTTCTACCGTTTCTGTGGTTGCGGGTGTCGGCTCGTCCACTTCAGCGTTATGGACTACTAAGACTGAACAAGGCGCATGATGCATCACATAGTTACTCACACTCCCCAAGAAAAATTCGCTCAGCCCCGAACGGCCTCGATTACCCACAACGATAATATCGGCTTGCCAGCTTGTCGCTAGGTCGCAAATAACTCTGCCGGGGTCGCCCGCTGTCTGCGTGAACTCGGTTTTAATGCCCTGGTCGGTGGCTTCAGCGGCTAACTGTCGCAGTTCGCTAATGCCCTCACGTTCGTAATTTTCCCAACGCTTTTGATAGGTTTCCCAGGCGATACTGTCGCTAATGGGATAGTAGGAGTGATACGACCTCACTGGTAGCCCAGGACTCCCTTCATCGTATGCTGATAGCGCATGCACGATCATCAGATCCGCTTTCATGAGTTTGGCTAGGCCAATCGCTTTATTCAATAGATAAGTACGCAGGGACGAGTGATCGATAGCCACTAAAATCTTGCGATACATAATAGTCTCCTCAGGTATTAAGCCACTGGCTGGAGAAAACGACACCTTGAGCCCCATCGCTCTGCCACCTGACTGTCTAGTTGTCGGGAAATCGCTAGAGATTAACCGTTCCCTGAAGGCTTACAGGTATCGCCTACCAAGGTAAAGGCCACTCCATCATTGCGGAAGTACTTTACCTCTTAATTTCATTTTAAATCGGTGACTTTTTACGGCTGAGAAAGGCTTAACATCCGATCGCAACTTGCAATAAAAGCCAACCTTAGCAAGAACATAGCCGCCTAATGCCTCTGTTTTGCACCTAAAGAAGGCTGATAATAACGATGCTATGGCTTTAAGGCATCGTCCAAAACTTGACGAGCGATTTCAGCCTGCGATCGCGCATCGCGATATTTCAGATTACTTTGAGCAAAACTTTTTAAGGTCTTAAAGCCATCTTTCAAGCTGGCAATTTGATCTTCAGAAATCGGCTCATCCGTAAACAGTAAATCAATCAGCTGTCTGACCACCAAGGCTTCCTCACGGGAGTCTTGCATCTTCATCTTGAGGGTTGCCAGATGACTCAAGATTTGGACAGCTTCGACCACTGTATCTTCCTGACTTTTAACATCCGCTGTGGGCTCGGGCGTTTTCACTTCAATAAATTGTTGAGGGTCAAATCCATCAGCTAAGTTGGTCGGCAACTTGCCATCATCCATCAGTTCTACCAACTGATCCATAGCTTTCTCACGGGCTTTACGAGAATCTTTACCCGAAATATTGAGAATCACTTCTGGACTCTGAGCAAGGGTATATTGAACCATAGCACTAGATCAGCAGTTCTTTTGAACTACTTCAGTTTAGCTCATCCCTTAGCCGAGAATCGTTAAAACCTGTAAAGCAAACTCGCCCTCAAAGCTGCCGCCCCCAGAAATCTATTGGTTTCGGTGTAGGCGTGGCTAGCCGCCCTAAACGCCCATCAAAGTAGTTGGGCCAATTCTAAAGATCTACCTTAAACGTTCAGGCTAGTATCTCTCAACCCTTTCCTCCAAGGTTGCGATTGATCTGGTGTCAACTTGTCTAAGCAGAAGATGACTGGTCGTTACCTTCTGCCGCCGGAGTCGCCACGGGCTCGGGGGTATCATCACCCGCGGGTTCAGTAGCATCTGCATCGCTGGCAGTTTGTTCCTTCTCCGCTTTAGCCTGAGCCCGCTCTTCCCGCTTCTTCCGCTCAGCTTCGAGGACTTCAGCCATCAAGGCTTTGGCCTGTACCATTTTGTCGAGGTTGCTGCGATACAGTTCAATATCTTTTTGCAGCTTGTCAAAGGACAGCCCTAACACCTCGGCCGCCTCTTTCATAAAGGCCATCAGCTGCTCTTTATCTTTAGCCAGCTCGGGATCAACTTCATCAGTGAGGGTGTAAAAGCCAATGCCAAAAGCCCGACTGTACTTGAAGCGATCGCGTTCAGCAACCCCCTTCAAAATGCCCGCTAGACCTTCCGCATTGGCTTCAGCTAGGTTGTTGAGTAGGGTTTTGAGTACGTCTAGAGACATCCCATCGACGGTGCTGAGGGCATGCTGAGCATCATGACGGTATTGCTCAGGAGCCGAGCCTATCGATTTGCACAGAGCCGAAAAGATAGGTTCAACATCATTCTCAGGACGATAGCCTTCCATAAACGTGTCGAAAGTCGTCACGATGCCCAAAGCGTAAATGGAATCATAGACAAAGTCGCTACTAACCGAAAGGAGGTGCATCTCCACCATGAGTTCTTCGACCACGCGGCGATATACCGACGTGACGGGACGATCAAAATTTTCGTAAAAAGCGCGTTTGGTGTCAGATACAGTGCGAACGTTGCTCACAAGACTTTGCCGAGAATACAGCTATACCATTCTCACCTTTTGCAGCCGCTTTGCCAAGGGAGCAGCTAAGTGGGATCGGCTGCAAACTAGCCTGAGAGTTATGGCAGAGTTCAGCAGTCAGAAGCCAGAGGTCAGAGATGAAACCCTTGCTGAGTCAGAGTGGCAGCGATTTGCAACGACCTGACCTAAAATGCAGCTTGCATATGTCCAGAAACCGGGTCCT
>CAZLYS010000470.1:3093-4597 GCA_964563415.1 uncultured Halomicronema sp. | reverse complement strand
CGACGCTGTATCATTCTTCAAATTCTGCTTTCAAGGGTTCTTCTCCCCACCTCCCTTTTTCCCATCATCCCGTTGGGCTACAGCGTATGGACTAGCAGCGTCAAACGGGATCTCGCGAAACACCGGACTTTAGGCGCTAAGCATAAGCTGCTTGAGATGCCACACGACCCTGATGCCTCGCTTGAGCCCTGCGGCATGACACACATTTTAGGAGGAAACAAACTTCTGTCATCCTGGATCGCAAGGAATCCCCTTCAAGGGGGGAGGGGTTTGTGTGAAAGGATTCTCAAGCTAAAGTAAGGGCAAAACATCTTTCACTCCTTCTCTCTATTGGGGATGAATAGCTCCGTAGGAGCGCTACATTTGTAGATAAAATCAATAGCATCATTAGCCTCATAGAGGCGACATCTAACGCGATTTCAAAATGTCATCCCCTACGGGATTCATATAACGTATTCATTTGTCTACAGAAATATCAGCCCTAGGAGGCTTTTCTGTTTGGGAGCTATTAGAGACACAAAGTGTGGCTCATGAGCCCACCATTTGAATGGTGGGAAACGTGGGAGGATTAAATAACCAAACCTAATAGATGAGCATCTTTCGTCCCTCCCTACAAAGAAAGTTTCTTGAAAATAGACTCAGGGATTAGCTTAATGATGAGCATGATGTACTTCCACATCCACTTGGTATAGAGAATATTTTTCTTCTTAGAATGGGCCTTCCAGATAGCTTGAGCTACAGCTTCCGGTTGGGCTGTCAAAGGTCCTGGGAGGTCCAGTCCTTCTGTCATGGCTGTATCTACGAAGCCAGGTTTTACGGTGAGTACGTGTACGCCCTTTTTGGCCAGACGATTTCTAAGACCTGAGAGGAAGGCGGTAAAGCCCGCTTTGGCACTGCCGTAAAAGTAGTTGCTGCCTCTGCCTCTGTCTCCGGCTACTGAGCTAACGCCTATGATCTGCCCTTCGCCCCTGGCTTCCATCTTATTAGCTATGTGTGAGAGAATAGAGGTAGCGCCCAGATAATTAACCTCCATGATTTCTCTGGCGTGAGACCAGTCTTTCTCGGCTTTCTCCTGATCTCCTAATAAGCCAAACACACAACAGCATACTGTAGGCAATTCTCCTAAGCTGTCTACCCACTCAGCGTGCTTATCATAGTTCAATGCATCAAACAAATGATAGGAGGTGCTTACGCCATAACGTATGTGGATGTCATTGGCTATGGCTTTCAGGGCACCTTCCTTTCTTCCGGCAAGCAGTATATCAAATCCCTCTTTCGCGAAACGGCTAGCTACTGCCATGGCTATGTCAGAAGTAGCACCCAGGATTAAAGCTGATTTAGGCATAGGATAAAATGGCTAAGGGCTTATGCGCCTTCAGGCGTAGTATCAGAAGTGTCTTGGGTATTGGCGAAGCGCTCTATGAGGTAGATGGTAGCGGCACCGAGTAGGATAAACCCAATGGCTATCCAGAAAACTTCAAGTACAAAGGAGTAGAACCAACAG
>CAZLYS010000470.1:517-3083 GCA_964563415.1 uncultured Halomicronema sp. | reverse complement strand
CAATGGCTATCCAGGTATGACTGATTCCGAAGTCAGGAAAATACCACTCATACCCACTCACTATTTTCTTTCCTTTTCTAATGAGTTCAGCTCCTGTTTCGTCCATGAGGTATACAGGGTTTTTCCAGGGCCAAATGATGCTGAGAGAACCTATGATAAATCCTGTCATGGAAGCTATGGTCAAGTCTCTGTAATGCTTGAATACCCATCCCAGAATTTGAGAAAAAGCTATCAGGCCTACCACACTTCCTATCACAACCGGGATCAGCACCTTCATGTTAAACTCACTGACAGCATCTACCATGACTAACTTATAGTTGCCCATGATGATCAGAACAAATGAGCCAGACAAACCTGGCAGTATCATGCTACAGATTGCTACTACTCCACATAGAATGAGGTAAATGAAAGAAGAATTTTCTGATGCAGGGGTAAGAACAGAAATGAGAACGGCTATAATCAGTCCTACCACCAATCCAATGATAGTAGTAGGAGACCATTTGGAAACTGTTCTTCCTACAGAGTAAATGGATACCAGGATGAGCCCAAAGAAAAAGGCCATCAACCATTTTTCATGGTCAGGGTTCTCCAACAAGACCTTAAATAGCTTGGCTAGAGAGACTATGCTGACACCTACGCCCAGAAAAAGTGCGATGAGAAATCTCAAGTTTACATGCTCAGCTAATTCTTTAAACTGGAATTTGAACAGATAGGAAATTGCCTTCAGGTCAAATGACTTGAGAGAATAGATGAGTTTCTCATAAATGCCTGTGATGAGGGCTATTGTACCACCAGAAACACCTGGAATTACATTGGCGGCACCCATAGCAAGACCTTTTAAGAAAAGGGATATTGATTCTTTCATGTACCTATATAAGGTAGTATTGTGGATAAGTTTATTGCCCCGAAATTAGTTAAAAAAGTATTTATCCAAAGCATGAGAGGCCTTGCCTGTAATCAATAGCTAAAAAAGCGAGTCTAATGGGCTAAGAATGGCAGGTATTTAGTTAAAAAAGTGAGATATACGGCTACTTTTTCCATTTAGTCTCCGCAAGAATCGGGTTTTAGCGGCCTGCCCCCATTCATAATTTTGTTTTATAAATTCAATCATTATGGATGAGCAGCAGCAACTTAACTACCAGAGAATAGCAGAAGCTATCAATTTCATTAAACAAAACTTTAAGGAACAGCCTTCCCTCAGCCATATAGCAGAAAGTGTACATCTGAGTCCTTATCACTTTCAGCGACTGTTTAGCGAGTGGGCGGGCGTGAGTCCTAAAAAGTTTATGCAGTACATCAGTGTAGAGTACGCCAAGCAGCTATTGAAAGAGCAGCAGGCTACCCTCTTTGATGCGGCACTGGAAACTGGCCTGTCTGGCACAGGCAGACTCCATGACCTCTTTATCAATATAGAAGGGATGACACCCGGAGAATTCAAGAATGGAGGAGAGAAGCTTTCCATCAATTACAGTTTTGCCGAGAGTCCCTTTGGAGACCTGATCGTAGCATCTACCAGCAAAGGCATCTGCCATATGGCCTTTATCGAGAATGAAGACAAGGCGCTTAGCCAGTTGAAAAGTCGCTTTACAAATGCTTCTTATAAGCAGGTGGTAGATACGCTCCAGCAGAATGCCCTCTTCATTTTCCAGAATGACTGGGAGAGGCTGGACGAAATCAAACTGCACCTGAACGCAACCCCCTTTCAGCTAAAAGTTTGGGAGGCGCTACTAAAAATCCCTAAAGGGCAGCTCACCACCTATGGACATATAGCGAAGAGCATAAACGCTCCTGGCGCCTCCAGAGCAGTAGGCACAGCCATAGGCAGTAATCCGGTAGCCTTTTTGATCCCTTGCCACAGGGTAATCCAGGCTTCAGGTAAGATCGGCGGATATGCCTGGGGGAACACTCGCAAGACAGCTATGATAGGCTGGGAAGCTTCCCGCACCTAACACATTCTCCCTCTTAGGTACTGATTTATCAGAAAAGGGCCATGCTTGGTGGCGCCTACAGGGGATGCTGTATTCAAAAATCATATCAATAATCCATAAACATTATGCGTAAAAAGACATTCATTCTCATTCACGGATCATGGCATAGTGCCTGGAACTGGCATAAGGTGGTCCCTTTACTGGAAAAAGAAGGACATACAGTTTTTGCTATTGACTTGCCAGGAATGGGCCGAGACAAAACACCCATAGAGCAAGTGACTATGGAAAATACCGTCCAAAAGCTGTGTGCTTTGGTGGACAGCCTGGAGGATAAGGTGATCCTGGTAGGCCACAGTAAAAACGGTATCATGATTTCTCAGCTGGCAGAACATCGGCCAGAGAAGATTGAAAAACTGATCTACCTGGCGGCGTACCTCATTCCGAATGGAAAGACCCAGAAGGAATACTCAGTCCAGGATACAGAGGGTTGGCTAAAAGGCTATGTAGATATCCACGAAGGAAGTCGATCACATACCCTACAAACTTCTATCTTCAAAGAGGGCCTCTACCATGATTGTGAGGATGACATCACAGAAATGGCCAAGGTCATCTTGAGTCATGAACCCATAGAGTCAGGA
>CAZLYS010000470.1:0-507 GCA_964563415.1 uncultured Halomicronema sp. | reverse complement strand
CCGCTGAAATTGAGTGAGGAAAATTTCGGGCGTGTGCCCAGATATTATATAGCATGCACAGATGACCGGGCAGTTACCCCCTTTATCCAGCAGAAGATGTATGAAGAAACTCCCTGCCAGGAAGTGTATGAAATGCATACCAGTCACTCCCCTTTCTTTAGTAAGCCTAAAGAATTGGTAGATATCTTTCTGGACATAGCTCACAAGTAGACATAAGTCTGAAAATGAATAAAGCCACCCTGAATATTCAGGATGGCTTATCTTTTCTAAAGGTTGATCCGTAGGACTTAGACCGTCATGATCTCTCCTTCTTTCGTTTTGAGTATGTCATCTATGGACTTGTTAAACTGGTCGGTCAAGTCCTGAATTTTCTTTTCAGCTCCTTTTACTTCGTCCTCGGAGGCTCCGTCTTTCTGAAGCTTCTTCAAACGAGTATTGCTATCCTGACGAATACTTCTCAAGGCTACTCTTCCATTCTCTCCTTCTCCTTTTGCCTGCTTTACCAGG
>CAZLYS010000469.1:0-4600 GCA_964563415.1 uncultured Halomicronema sp. | reverse complement strand
AATTTACCTGGGGGTACTCCCATACATAAAGCGGTCTATCTCTCTTACCAAAGGAATGATTTGTTGTTCTATGGATTCCCCATTCACAGAGGTATTCAAGCTGATGATATGCCCCACCTCTATTTCAGGATCAAAAAACATAAAGCAAAGAATGCCGGGATCAGAACCGGAATGTCCTACCCATCCAGCAGGACTAAATCCCATGAATATCCCGGAATTGAACTCATCATTATACTTATTGGAAATCTTCCTGGGCTTTTTCTTGATGGGAAGCTGCTGCTTAAACAGTTCAGCATAGCTTTCTTTCTCCAGTAAAGTCCCAGCTCCTCTATAGGCTTTCATTAACTCCATCAGATAAATAGACAGATCCCTATGACTGGTAATCAATCCTCCATCTGGATAGGTAACCAAGGCATATTGGGGATATGACAGGTGCTCCTCATTGTATAGGATGCTGTGCTTTTCTTCCTCTATCTCATCGTAGCTCCATCCTGAAGCCTCCATTCCTAAAGGAGAGAGAATATACTTCCTGGTGAACTCCTGATAGGAGGTTTTGGCCGCTCTTTCTATGACGTAAGCGGCCAGTGCAGCTCCTACATTACTATACTCATACTTGGTTCCCGGTCTTTTCTTGAGAAAATTTTTCTTGTTATACCATTTCCCATTTGGAGACAGGAAATAGGTAAGGTACTCTTGCATGCTTGCTTGTTCACCCGCCACATGAAATTCTTCAGACTGCTTGGCAAGGGCAGGGGAATTCTTACCAGCTTCATCCAGTAAATAGTAGGCTTTCTGATCATACAAATCCGTATCCTGGATGGTAGATGTGTGGGTGGCTAAATGTCTGATGGTGATCTGTTCTTCAGGGAAGTAGGGATTCACTACGGTAAAATCCAGATAGTCTGATATGGGATCATCCAGTTTAAGCAATCCCAACTCCTTTGCCTTAAGTAATGAGATACCTATCAGCGTTTTGGAAACTGATCCTATGTTCTGGAGGGTTTCGGGAGTGTAGGGGATTTCTTTCTCCGCATTAGCTTGTCCATATCCTTTTGAAAAATATATCTCATCACTGGAGAAAATGGATAGTCCAAATCCCTTAATCAGACCTATTTCTGATATAGCCTGAATCCTCTTATCTAATTCGGGCAGCTTCTCTAGATCTATCTTCTGAGAGAACCCCAAAGAAGGTAGTAGGAAAAGGAGGATCAGAATATGCTGAAATGAGTTGGACTTAGGTACATTCATAAAACTACTCTTCTTGCTGTTAGCCGTTTTCAATATCTAAATGACATAAAAAAACGGGAGTAGTGGGCAGGATTATTAGCTTATCCTCTGAACTGGGATGTTTTTCCGGTGAATTAGGTAAAGAAAAGAGGGTAGCCCTTCTCAGAAGCCTACCCCCTACTGGCCAGTCGTCTCATTTCAAGGCCATGAGCTTTTCCATGATGAGTTGTTCCATTTCCCAGAACCACTTCCCTCCAGATGAGGAAAGCAGGATGAACCCAACTTCCTTTTCAGGGAGAAATCCATAGTGGCTTACATACCCATCAGCATCCCCTCCTTGTGCGATGTATGTGAGGGTCTGTCCCTGATAACTTTTCTTATTCTTAAATATCCCATACCCATAAGCCACCGGACCGTTTCCTACTACCTCCTCTGTTATCCATAAGGGTTCAAAGATGGTGGAGTCTGTCTTCTGATAAGCGGCCATTTGCTTTTTCATTAACATAGCTAGCTCCTCTGTAGAACTATAAATCCCGCTAGCGGCTGTATGTAGCCCAAAGCTTGAATCAGATGTTTTGGTTCCAAACACAGGATGGTAAGGGGTGACTAATCTAGCGCGCTCCACCGGAGAAAGCTCTGTGCTAGTAAGGCCTAAGCTGTGAGGCTGGATAACATATGCCTGCAGAAGTTCTTCATAGGTTTGTCCGGTATGCTGTTCCAGAATGTATCCGAGTAAGGCGTAGCCCAGATTGGAGTACGCCCAGCCTTGGCTAGGCTCAAACTGAAGCTCTGCTTTTAACAAGTCTGTCATTAATTGCTCCTGGGTGTAGGCCTCCTTCACGGCTCCCCCAAAGGGCTTTCTCTTTAGGTTCTCGGCTCTTTGTGGCAGACCGGAAGTATGGAATGCCAGATCAGCTATCTTGATTTTTTCTAAACGTGCTATGGCTTCCGGAGAAAGGCCTTCTTCCAGAAAGGACGCTATACTCTCTTCCGGGTGTATTCTTTCCTCCTCTACCAAGGCTCTCAATATGATTCCGGTAAACGTCTTGCTCAATGAGGCTATCTGATACAAAGTGGTCTGATCTACCATTACAGTATCTCCTTTTTCTTTCACCCCACGGTTGATGAAGTACAGCTGATCTTTCCAGATCAAGGCAGCGGAAATGGCAGGGATCTTATGCTGCTCATAATGCCAGTCAATAATCTCTTCAATTCCTTTAGGAGAGCTGGATATAGCGTTAGTATTTAGATGTTTGGTATGACATGATGGGGCTAGCGCGAATACGCCTAGCAGTACATACATAAGAGGTCTGATTCTCATCATTAAATTTGTTAGACTTAAAGAAGAGTCGGAAAAAGGAAGGAAGAGAGTTAATACACTCGATTCAATCTATTAGGACGTTATGAACCTGCTCTCTTAAAGTAGCTGGGAGGATGACCCGTCAGTTTCTTAAAGCTAAGGTTGAAGGTAGATTTAGAATTAAATCCACATTCCATCCCAATCCCCAGTAAACTCAAGTGGCTATAGGCTTCATCATTCAAAAGTCGTTTGACCTCCTCTACTCGATAGCCATTCACAAACTCAAAAAAGTTTTTCCCGGAGTAGTGGTTCAGGATTTGGGAAGCATAGTTACTACTAATTCCTATTCTGCTGGCTAGCTCTTTCAGGTTAAGCTCAGGGTCTAGATACATCTTCTCTTGCTCCATCAGCCTTAGCACTTCTTCATAGTAGGCAGCAGCCTTACTGGATATTCTCCGGGGTTCCTTTTCCTCTTTTTGAGAGAATAAGATTTTTGAACCTGGGTTATAGCGGTGAGTAGAATAGCCTATCCAATAGATGAATACAGACATCCCCAGAATTAACGGATAGAAAAGCTGTAGAGAGGGCGGAATAATGAACTGCTCTAAAAGCGTAGCTCCTGCAAAAAGACCCCAAATCACAAAGAGGCCTACTATGCTTCTCCTTAGCCAGTCCAAGCTTTCTTTATCCATAGCAGAGTAGTTTTCCAACTGTGCTTGCTGATAGGCTTTCAACTTCAGGAAGGCAAGGAGAACTAACACGATAGATTGAAAAAGAACAAATAGATCAATACCATCATAGATCCTTACCATAAATTCCTCATGCTGGGTGAGCACTTCTTTGTCTATCAGAAAGACCATGCCTCCAATAAGTTGGACCAACCATTGGATCAGCAGGGGAAGAAACAATAGCAGGTCCTTTTTAAGAAAGCTCCGTTCAGGGCTTATCAGGAAGAGGACAAATAAGTAGAAAGCGGGAGCAATGGCAGCAGAGCAATACAAAGGGAGAAAGTTATAGATGCTCGAATATGTTCTCAAGCCTATAGACTCTAACCCCATGTACAGCATACTCATGGAAAAGGTGAGCAGAAAAATGATAAGGAATAGGTTTGCCTTCCTATTGCTGATAGGTTTTCTAAGGAGAATAGCCGAATGGATCAACCCGTGGAGCACCCCGAGCAAAATGACTATGTCCCATAGTCCTACCATAAGTTTTTGTTCCAGAAATAGCATCTCCTTGTTGGCTATATGTAGATCCCCAATCTGGCGGTGAGATCCATTAAGTTTGGAAAAAGCTCTCTATATTCAAGAATAAAGACCCATAGAATACTTAGCTGTAGGTACAGAAAATCGCTTTTTCTATGAATTGGGATATTTTTTCTGTGAACGAGGTGAATGGGTGAAACATCTTTGACTAACCTAAGGGATGGAATTCAAGCTTCCTATTTTCTCAAGTCTAAAGACCTCCAAATTTAGTTGGGAGCACCTTCTGCAACTCTTACTTTGGACCGTCTATTTCGCTACCATCAATGTGAACTGGACAGGAGAATGGTTTGCTCCCTACATATTTCCAGAATCCATTCCTCCCCATCTCGCTATTCTATTCCCGCTTATCTTTCTGGCTAACGCATACTTCTTTGTGCCCAGGTACTTCAATAGGGAAAAGTGGTATCTGTATATTCTCTACTGGATCATTCTCCTAAGTACGGTCGAGATCGTGAGAACCCTCCTCTTTCTCATCTTCATGGATGGGGCTCACCAGCAGAGCTTTCTCCCAGAGCTTACCGGAAACAATAGCCTCATTTTCGGACGATTAAATTTTATCACCTACAATATGCTCTTCTGGTCTCTGTTTTACCGCTTCTTACTAGACCGGTTTATAGAGAAACATTCTCCAGATGAGCCAGCCCTGATTAAGTCCGCTAAGATTCCAGAATCAGAGACTCCTTTGTCATCACCTAAAGTTGAGCCATTGCCTACAGAAACCCTCATTTTCAAAAAGGGAAAGGAAGACGTAATACTGGAATTAAAGGAGGTAGTTTACTTTCAGGCCCAGGGAGATTTTGTCCTGGCA
>CAZLYS010000468.1:0-4607 GCA_964563415.1 uncultured Halomicronema sp. | reverse complement strand
AACCTCAATACCATCGCCAATGTTTCTCAATGTTGAATTCGCCAGCAGTGTCAATATTGCCTGCAGGACTAGTATTGCCCAATCACAGCGAGAGGGGCGATTGTCATTCCTTAGCCGATTGCGATCGCTCGCAATCACAGAATTCATCAGCTCAGCTAGGCAAATCAGGTTACGGTTCACTACCCGCTAACCTTGCTGAGAGTGCCAGTTCAGAGATTGCGCCTCCGGAGAACGTCATTCGCAGACAGTAAAGCTAATTTGTTAGTAACCCCTGTCTACAGCACCCGTCATGAACATCCACAACTCTGAATTAGAGGCACTAGGAAATTCTCTACGCCTGATCAATACCGATTTGATGAAAATTGCCGAAGCCGGTCCAGACACTCAAAGATTGTGGTATCAGGGGAAAGAGTCATACTTTGACATCATGGTGGAACTGCAAGCACAAGTGATCACCTGGCTGCAGGTGACACTGCGGGGCAAGGTGCTCTCTTGTAAACCCCCTAACACCTTATGGACAGGGGAAACTGAAGAATTGGATGTACCGCCACAAGTCGCCTACTATGCTGCTAGCAAAACCATTCGGGATGGGGCCACAGTGAATTGGGAATTTGTGCAGGACATGGCAACGATGCTGTCTCATCGGAGCGACGAGCCGATTTTGGCCATGCTGCATAAGATTTTAGTCGGCCAACTCAATCAGCATTTTGAAACGGTTTAGACGCATTTTCAGCTTCAGCATCCTCAGGCTGCCAGACTTTAGCACTGGCAATCGCCCTAATGTGACAAAAAGTGAGCTAGCTGATCTCAGGATGACCTATCCTACTTGCCAGAGAGGTTGTTGAGGAAAGAACACCCATGGCAAAGATCGCCGAAGTCGCTCAGTCATCCGCAATCGCTCTTCCTGAAATGGGATGTGGTACCTGGGCATGGGGCAATCGTTTGCTCTGGGATTACTCACCCGCGATGGATACCCAGTTACAGGCAGTATTTAACTATTGTGTGGCGCAAGGGGTAACACTGTTTGACACAGGCGATTCCTATGGCACCGGCAGACTCAACGGTCGTAGTGAATCTTTGCTGGGTCAATTTGCCACCGCTTATGCAGGCGAAAACCGCGATCGCCTTTGCCTCGCAACAAAACTAGCGGCTTATCCCTGGCGGCTAACTCGCAGCTCCATAATCAACGCTTGTGCTGCTTCGGCTCAGCGGTTGGGTCGCCCCGTTGATCTCGCCCAGCTCCACTGGTCAACCGCGAACTATGCTCCCTGGCAAGAGGGGGCACTGCTGGATGGGCTAGCCGATTTAGTCGAGCAAAAGCACGTCAAAGGCATTGGCCTGTCTAACTTTGGCCCCAAACGCTTGCAAAAAATCTATCCTCGATTTCACGATCGCGGCATCCCCATCACGACCTTACAAGTCCAGTATTCGTTGCTGTCAACCTATCCCGTGACCGAGTTGGGCATTCAAGACGTGTGTGATGAACTGGGGATTCGATTGATTGCTTACAGTCCATTAGCCTTAGGCATTCTCACTGGGAAATATGCAGTGGGTGAAAAGTTACCCAACGGTTTACGAGGCTTTTTATTCCGGCAATTGCTGCCCAGGATTCAGCCGGTACTGGATACGTTGGGAGCAATCGCCCTCTTTCGTGAAAAAACCATGACACAAATCGCCTTGAACTGGTGTATCTGTAAGGGCTTTATCCCCATTCCGGGGGCCAAAACCTTAGAGCAAGCGCAGCAAAACACAGGAGCTCTGGGCTGGCACCTAGACGGGGGAGAAGTGCTGGAATTAGACAACGCGGTTAGACGCAGCAACAAGCAAATGGTGCAAAATATTTTTCAAACTCGGTGACTAGGCAATCCTCAGTCGATATCGCCAGCAACGTCCAAAGAGTGAGCAAAATTCTGGACTCCGCCACACCATCGCGATAGGACTCTCTCAGTCACTTTACGCAACGCTCAAAAAACACTTAGTCTAAGCGAAAACACTTAAAATGCCAAAAGCTCTGTGAACTTACACACACAATCTTTGTATACAAACGCATCTGCATAAAATTTTGGTGAAGGATCTGAAGCTGCGATCGCAGATCGGTTGACCAATTCCCATACTGGTGTTAGCGATGTTGACCACTTATCAGAAACATCGTGTTCATGTTAACTGCGTGACCGTCATCGCCATCTACCTGGTAGCGCTTAGTGCCTACTAAGGTCACCCAGTTTTAATCAATAGCTAATTTATCCATTGCACTTATAGTTGTGGAGGAACTTTGCAATGCGTGTTCATACCAGTCCAATGCTTCGCAACATTGTCAATTACGGTAAGCTCTTTTTGGGGCTCGTACTTTTGTACATAGTGCTCTCTCAAGCAGTCAGAATCTGGGGCGACAGTCCAGTTCTGCAAGAAATCAGAAACCTGTTACAGACTGAACAACCCGAGCAGCCATAGGCGCTTGGGCAAATTGCGAGAACGGGGAGATGGGGCACATACAGAATTCGGAATTTGGCATACTCTGTAAGAAGAGCAGCGCCTGACAGATACCCTTTGGGTAGGACAGTCTTACAGCCTTAAAAGGTCTGCCAGATAATCATTACAGCAATCTAGTGACCCAACTAAACTGCGCTACAGTTCTCTGACTTCGCTTAAGCGGCTTGGGGTTACAAGCTGCGGGTCAGCGATGGCAGCAGTCTAACGTGCAGCCGAGCGTAGCTAGCAATTTAAGCGGTGCTGCCGAGACCGATCGCGATCGCGTCCATGACTCTGGCTACGGGCACCACTTCCATCGGCGTTGCCACTCCACCCTGTCCTTTAGGTACAATCGCTCGCTTAAAGCCGAGCTTGGTGGCTTCTTTGAGACGAAGTTCTAATTGCGAAACGGGACGAATTTGTCCTCCCAACCCCACTTCGCCCAGAATGACCGTGTACGGATCAATGACGCGATCGCGAAAGCTAGCAGCCACCGCTAAGGCAATGCCCAAATCGGCTGCCGGTTCTCCCACATTCAACCCACCGGATGATGCAACATAAGCATCTAACTTCGAGAGGGGAATGCCAACCCGCTTTTCGAGTACGGCGAGAATCTGCAACAATCGGTTGAACTCAATGCCTGTCGTTGAACGGCGCGGTGAACTGTAACTGGTGGGACTGACGAGGGATTGCAGTTCCACCACTAGGGGCCGAGTTCCCTCACAGGCCACAATGGTGGCAATACCCGGAACTGCTTCATCACGGTTACCCAAGAACAGTTCTGACGGATTGCGGACCTCCTGTAGCCCCCGGTCCACCATTTCAAAAATGCCGAGTTCATGGGTGGCCCCAAAGCGATTTTTGACAGAGCGGAGTAGCCGATGACTGGCAAAGCGATCGCCCTCAAAATACAGCACGGTATCGACCAAGTGTTCCAGCACTTTAGGCCCAGCGATCGCGCCTTCCTTGGTGACGTGGCCAACGATAAACAGCGAAATGTCATCCCGCTTGGCCACTTGCATTAGCCCCGACGTACATTCCCGCACTTGCGAAACGGAACCAGGAGCAGACGTGAGTGCGCCGTAGTAAAGCGCTTGAATACTGTCAATCACTGCCACTGTCGGCTTCAGCGATTCCAGCTCCATCAAAATCGTTTCCAGATCAACTTCTGGCAGCAGGTAAAGGCCCTGGTTGCCAACCACTGGGTCTTTGTTAGTTGACTGTTTTGGTTGACTAGGCTCTGAACCTGAACCGGCACTACTGATACCCAAGCGCTGCGATCGCAGCTTGACCTGTTGGCCCGATTCCTCAGCACAGACGTACAGCACCCCCATCTTTTGGGCTAAGTAGTTGGCGACTTGCAGCAATAGAGTCGATTTGCCAATGCCCGGATCGCCGCCGACCAGCACCAGCGAACCTGGCACAATGCCGCCCCCGAGGACGCGATCGAGTTCATCATAGCCGGAGGGCTGTCGCGGCTGAGGCCGATCCTCAATTTGGTTCAGGGTACGAGCGAGGCGGGGCTCTTTTTTTTGAGCCGATTTGGTCTTACTAGCGGAGCGCGATCGCCCACGGACAGCTCCAATCTTGGCAGGTTCTGAAACCTGCGTCACCTGCTCGACCATCGTGTTCCAGTTGCCGCAGACTGTACATTTGCCAAAGTACTGGGATGATTCGGCCCCGCAACTGTTGCACACATAAATTGAGCGTGACTTAGCCATGCGATCGTCTCGGAATTTAATACTTCTGTATTAGATTTCCGCACCATTCTAAACGATTGAGGAGTTACTGAACCGCCAGTCAAACATTTAAGGAGAATCGGGAGTCGGCGTTGACTCTAAACCAACCACGGGAATTTGGATATCCGCCGGTAGTTGAAAATCGTCGCTGCCATCGCCTAGCTCCACATCAATGGAGTCGATATCACCCAGGTTAAAGCGCACCCGTTGATCAGGCGTCTCTAAGAAGCTGGCAAAGACTTCGATTTCTGCATTGTCACCGCTCGTTGCCGCGACACCCCGTTCAAAGAGTTGAGCGATCGCCTCGGCGCGCAGCGCTTCACCATAGATGGCAAATTCGTCAATGCGCCCATCAAAAGGACGATTGACTCGCAAGCGGGAGAGGTAACCACTGTTATT
>CAZLYS010000467.1:0-4622 GCA_964563415.1 uncultured Halomicronema sp. | reverse complement strand
ATGGCGGCCAGCTCGTACTTGCCGCCTATCAGGTCATTCAGGGGCATTTCAAGCAGGCCGCTGGTGTTTATGGCCACCAGCTGGGCCGCTTTTTGCGCCCGTGTTTTGCGTGCGCAGGCCAGCACACGTACACAGCCTTCTACCCACGTTTTTATCTCTGCTTCTCTCATGGCTGTGGTGGTTTCAGGCAAACAGGCTGTTCAGTTTGTCGGGTGCTTCAATCAGGGGGAACTCATCAAGGGTGGCCGCTTCAATGGGGGCGGCCCCGGCTTTGTTCAGGGCGGCCCCGTCAAATACAATTACCAGCGGCTCGCCCTCAACGCCGTGTTCGGCTTCGGTGGTGCGCACCAGCAATACGGCGGTGCCCCCGGCAGGCAGGCCGTGCTGCTGGTCCTGGCTGGCCAGCAGCACCTTTACCTGGCTTACTATTTCGTGGAATTCACTTTTTACTGTGCCCATCAGCACTTTGGCTTTGGCCTTGCCAAGCCCCTGGGTTATCAGGTCAAGCATATGTACAGGTTTAGTGGTTAATTATTTCTTTTTTATGGTTACCGTGCCGCCCAGTACGGGTTTGATCAGCACCAGTTCGTCATTTTCTGCCTTCAGGGCTTTAAAGCCGGTTAGCTGTGCCGAGTACCCCATATTCATGAGGCGGGCAATGGGCACAATGGCTTTGGGCCGGTTGCCCAGGCAATCGCGCAGAATGGCCCAGTCGTGGTCTTCGGCCATAATTTCAGGCTCTTCGCCTTCGGTCTGGAACCACTCGTTAATGGCGCCTGCTATGGCTGCCGAAGCCTGTTTGACGCTGGCCAGCCTGCCGTGGAACTCTTCAGGGTCAATCTCGCCCCGGCGCAGCAGGCTGATCACGGGCCGTAATGACACCATGAGGTCAATATAGGCCGGGTCAATTTTGTGTTGCAGCCGCTGGGCGGTCAGGCCATATTGCGTCATAAGCTGCTCGTGCTCAAACTTGTCGTCAATGGCAATGTGGGGGTTAATTTCAGGGTTTTCTTGCATATTTTTTCGAACATTTACTTTGCCCTGCTGCGGGCGCTCTTTACAATGGCTGCCACGGCTGCTGCCAGCACGGCCAGCAGCACCAGGGCGGTTATGATTTTGGCAATTTGTCTGGTTTTGCTGGCCGGTACCCCGCCTGGCTGGCCGCCCTTCTGGTCGGGGCTGTTGGGGTTCATGACCTGGCTCAGTATGCCGGGGGGCACTTTGCTGTAAACCCATTGGGCAAACTCGCCTTTGGTGATTTGCCCGTTCTGGTCAAGGTCAAGGCCTTTGTTCTGCGGGTATACCCAGTCAGGAAATACCCAGTGGCTGCCCTTGTTGCTGGCGGCGGGGTAAAACACCATCATGTACAGCGAGGCATAGTCACTGGGCCTGCCCACTGTTTTTTGCATGCGCATGAGGTAGGCCTCTACATAGTGCAGCTGCTGGGTATGGCCCATGGCGGCCAGTTGGGCGGTGCTGGTGCCCAGCCACTGGGCCGTTTGCCGGGTAAACTGCAACAGGCCCACAGCCCCAGAGCCGGCCAGGTTGTACTGGTTGGGGCGCATGGTGCCTGCGGTTTCAGTATGCATCAGGGCCATGAGCCATACCGGGGGCAGGCCCAGGCGTGCAGCAATGGCCAGCACACGGGCGGCAAAG
This sequence comes from uncultured Halomicronema sp., assembly GCA_964563415.1. Taxonomy (GTDB): domain Bacteria; phylum Cyanobacteriota; class Cyanobacteriia; order Phormidesmidales; family Phormidesmidaceae; genus Halomicronema. Next base: position 2,966 of record CAZLYS010000467.1, on the reverse strand, counting down.
GCGGCCCGTTCGTGGGCGGGTATGAGGTCAATAAAGGGCAGTTGGCTGGGCATGGCAGCAGGTTAGGCGGCTTTGTTTTGGGTGGCGGGTTTAGCAGGGTCAGCGGGTTTATTCGGTTCGGCTTGCTGCTTAAGCTGGCGGATGTTGTCAAAGCTTTGCTGCATGGCCATTAGTGCCTGGTTAAAGGCTTTGGTTTTGTTGCCGGGTATGCCCCTGGTGGCTTCAGAGGTAAGCCTGATGCCTTCAGTAAGGTGCTGCTGGGCCTGGTTCAGCACTTCGGTATCCAGCTTTTTTAATGCCCCTTTGTTGCGGCGCAGGGCCTGCCGCAGGCCGTTAAAGGTGGTGCGCACCTTATCTGCTATTACTACTGATACTGCCCTGGGCGCACTTTTACCGGCTGGCCTGCTGCGCCTGGAGGCCGCGCTGCCTTTTGCGCTGTTACTGGTTGTGCTGGTGTTGGTTTGTGTGGGGTGGGTTACAGCTTCCAGTATCTGTTGCAGCTTTAGCCGCACCTCGTCAAAAGCTTCACACTCTGCCGGGGTTAGCTTGCGCTTGCCGGGTTTGGGCTTTTCTTCACTTACTTTCGGCTTTTGGGCTGGCCTGGGCTTTTCGTCTGGCTTTTCCTGTTGTTTTTCATCTGGTTGCTCCTGCCCCTTTTCCTGCGCATTTTCATTGCCCTTTTTGGTGGCCTTTTCCTTTTTGCTTTCGGCTTTTGCGGGCTTTTCTGGGGCAATGGCGGTTTTAAAGTTGGTTTCTACGACCCCAAGTATGGTCTGCACATAGGTTGCATCGCCTTCATTGGGGTCACCGCTCAGCAGGCCAATGCCTATCTGCACGGCTTCCACCACCTGGGGGTCGTCAATTTTGGCCAGGTCAATGCCCTGCAGGCGGCCCAGCAGGGCCTGTATTTGTTGTTGTTCCATTATGATGCTTTTCTGTATTTGTATTTTAGTTCTATTTGCAGCCTCAGTGCCTGTGCCCGCAGGCGCAGCTGCACGGCCTCTTTGGGCGGTTGTGGGGCCGCTGCCGCTTCGGCTGGTTGGCTGGCCGGGGCTGGTGGTGGCGCTACCTTGTCATCCAGCAGGTGCAGCAGGGTGGCAAAGTCTATGACCTGGTCATTCAAATCGCCCGATACCTGTTTGCGGGCGTTAATCTGCTCTCGGGCCAGGTCTATCTGAAACTCCATGCCCGTGTTCAGCAGCTGTATCTCTTCTCTGGTGCCGTTTACCTCTTTCTGCTTTTTGGTTATGGCCTTTTCAAGCTCAGGTATTGACATGCTGTAGGCGTTCAGCTCGTCCATGCCGCGCAAAACCAGCTCTTTGGCCTCGCGCCACTCGGCCACCATGTCATTAAAGTCAAGGGTGCTGCGTATGCCGTTCAGTATTTCGGCCTGGGCCTGCGGGCTAAACGTCTGCTGCTGCATGTGGTACATCACACTGGTTAGTCGCTTGCTGAGCGTCTGGTTCAGGTAGTTGCGGTTAAAATCAGTTGCCGTGTAGGCCACCGGCTGGTACATTTCTGCCGCAGGGTTAAAGGTGCTCTGGTAGGGTTCAGGCTCAGCTGTGTGCTGTGCTGCTTCGGGCAGCCTGGCTATGCGCCGGGCCTCCTTTTCGTTCCACTGGTTGCGCCGCTCATCATCGCGCTGGCGGTCGGCGGCCAGGTCGTGCGCAGCCAGGTGCCGGTTGTGGGTGTTCAGGGCATGCACCACCTTGTTGTGCAGCACCGTAAACGTTTGGTGTATGCTTTCAAGGTCTTTCAGCTTTTCAAGCTCAGCCTCTAAAAAGGCCAGCTGCTTTTCAAGCTTGCGCTGCTCCATGGCGTTTTTCAGCTGTACATAGGTGGCGGGGTCGTCTATCAGGTTCAGCTTAATTTCTTCGGGGTCAACATCGCCCATATCCATTGAGGTACTCTTGTCGCCCCTGTCCAGCAGGCCCCTGAAGCGTGAAAGCTTCACCTGCAGCGTCTGGTAAATGAACAGGTCGGCCATGCCGGGCATCAGCACATTTACTATAAACACGTTTTTGTGCATATTGCCCTGCCGTTCGGCACGCCCCTTTACCTGTATGTAGTCTACCGGGTTCCAGCCCACGGTCAGTAAAAAAATGGCGGCGGTGCGCTCCTGCAGGTCTACCCCTTCTTTAATGGCATCGCTGCCTATCAGCACTTTTACCTTGCCGCTGTTAAAATCAAGCTGTATCTGTTCTTTATGGGCCGGTGGGGTGTCGCCGCTCAGTATGGCCACTTCTGCTTCGTCAAAGCCGTTTTCCCTCACCAGGTACTCGCGTATCAGGCCAAAGTAATGCTTGCCCCAACCGGCATACATAATAACGCCGGGCATAGCCTCGTTGCGCTGCCTGGCATGCTGCTGTATGGCCCCGATGCAGTTAATGGTGTAATGTACTTTGGGCGATTGCTCTACCAGCTGGCGGTAGTCGGGGGCAGGCTCGCCATTAATGGGCAGAAAGTGCGGCCCAAGGCTTAAAAATTTCATGTAGTGCAGTGCCCGCAGTATAATACTGGCCCCCGAGCTGTCATCTTCCCGCACCATTTTGCTCAGGTACCGCTTTACATAGGGGTTGGTGCTTTCCCATGCCCCGGCCTGTGCCAGCAGCATGTGCACGTCTAACGCCTCATTGAGGTAGGCCTTGATTAATGCAAGGTAATGGGCCTGCTGGGGGCTGGGGGCTACCATGCTCATCACTGCGCCGTGCTGCTTTTTCAGGTCGGGCAGCACAATGGGGTCGGGCTTGGTAATGCCCGCTTCTTCTGCCGTGCGGTAGTCAATGACCTGTAGCAGCAGGGCCTTCAGCTCCTGCAGGTTCTGAAAGCTGCTTACCACCGGGCGGTATTCGGCCCTGCCCTGTGTGTTGACCACCAGCTCAAACTTTTCAATGACAAAGTAATCGCAAAATTCATGGATGTTGTCAAAGCCCAGGGCTTTCATGAGGGGCCAGTTGCTGAGCATC
>CAZLYS010000466.1:0-4622 GCA_964563415.1 uncultured Halomicronema sp. | reverse complement strand
CTGCAAACAGTTCTGAAAAGGACGGCAGTAATCCACTTCAAAAAGTTGCCTTCAAGGTCTCTCTGAGGTCGAAAGCAGTATCGTCATTAGTACTCGACACCATAATCATGACCGTCATGACATCAGGATTGTCTAGACAGACAAACACCACTGTCGAGTCCTCTGTGGTACCGGCAACGCTATTGCCCTCGACTTGAATGTTCCCCAACCCTTCATCCGTCAGGGCTGTTGTGGAGCGGTCGAGACAGGTGATTAAGTCGGCGTCAATCGTTCGCCAAGCATAATAAAGACCCGGCGATTGGGCACGGGCGGGTAATGTTGCCAGCGCTAGTCCTGTGCCAATTGCTAACAAGGTACCGGTCCGCAAAATAGCCATAGAGTCTCCTGACGAAGTTGAGGGATGAGATATCGGCTGCTGATTCATGGAGTAGTCTAGCTTTCTGCTTGCCCAGTGCCAACGTTGTGGGTTTGCTGTCACGCCACTGTTGTTGGTTACGGGCTCTGGAACTGTTAACAGAATCAACTACTACGGTGGGACGATGCCGGTCTGAAAAGGTGCCCAACTATCGTAAATTTACAAAAACTGCGAGCTATCCTGGATGACGTTGCGCAATTGTAGGGCAAGAAATTATGAGTAGGGTTGTGCAGAAGCTAAAGCAGGGCATCATTCTTGGTTTGATGATGGGCGCGATCGCAGCTTGCCAATCAACCTCAGATACTGCGGAACAGTCTGCTGCTGACACTGTACCCGAGCAGTCGACAGAATCTGTAGAGACGTCTGACCCAGCGACGACTACCGCAGAGCCAACTAATGCAGCTGCTGACGAGGCCGCGACATCAACTGCGACAAGTACCGCTGAACCATCGGCTCAGCCCCAAGTACCTGAGCCGAAACCCGTCCCACAATTACCGGCAGAATGCGCCAGCCCAGAAACGCAACTCGCGATGAATACCTGCGCTCAAGCAGAGTATGCCCAAGCCGATGTGCAACTTAATAACGCCTATCAAGCATTGAAAGCGCAGGTGAGTGGGGAGAAAGCTGAGCAACTGATTACAGCTGAGGAAGCTTGGATTGCGTATCGCGACCTCTACTGTGAATTTGTGCAAGATCAGTTTGCTGGCGGCTCCATGCAGCCAATGGTTTACCACAGTTGCATGACTCAACTCACTCAAAATCGCACCGCTCTCTTAGATCAGACAGCGCCCTCTCCTCCCAGCTTTGACGCCGCTGACCAAGACTTGAATACGGTCTATCAAGACTTGCAAGCCATACTGTCGTTACAAGAACAAGAACAGTTGATAGAGGCCCAACTCGCCTGGATTGACTATCGTGATGTGCACTGTGTCTTTGAGGGCGGTGACACGAGTATTTGTATGGCCACTGTAACGGTCTTTCAGACCCAGCATTTACAAGAACAAATCGAGAGCCGCTCCCTGTAATTTCATGCTCCAAACTCAGCATTCGTTACTCTATGGCGAATGCTGAGTTTGGAGTCCAGGGCACAGAGGTATAGCGAAAGGCAAAAGGCAGAAGGCAGAACTAGAAGTCTTACGACCTGAAGGCTCCAGCGATCTGCCCCGTTCTAACCTAACTGCGATTGGCTATAAAAGTTCTTGAGCAGAGGATTTTGGTGATCTGAAATTATTCTCTTTTGCCCAAACATTTTTAGGATTGGGTGGCGAAGTGCAGTCTTGAGCGGGGGGGAATGTGGTTTAGGCAATCGGAGCGGTTTGCGCGAGTTGAACGATCTCAGCCTGTTTTGAATTGACGTGATATTCTCCATAATCAGCCAAATCGTCGAGGCCGATGGCAGTCAAAATCACTTCAGCTGATAACCAAAGGGCAGATTGTAGAAGCAGTCGTTTCCATCGAACTTGCATGACCTTCATCTCATCTTTGGTGGAGGGCACTTAACAGTTCTGCTGATTTCAACAGCCTTTTTTTGATCTACCCATCACCTTTTCAAAATTACGGATCTTATTGAGCTTTGTTGCAGATGCTGCTGCTAACAAGAACTTGAAGGCTCGCGATCGCAGCCACCTAACAATAGGCCTAATCCCCATCCCATCACTGGATAGATTGACCACGTCAGCGTTCCGGCAGTCATTAGATCGAGACTCAGCATCAGGACGCTGGCGATCGCGTATTGCCCCCATTGGCGACGTTGCCAATGCTTGGTTTGGGGCGAGGCGAGCACTCTGGACGGAGACACGGCAGGCTGGTGCGCTTCCCAATCGGCCACAGCTGCGGCCAAAATTTCTGGGGCAATATCGAGTTCGGCCGCCATTTCCTGTAATTGCTGAGCTGAAAAGCGATCGGCGGCGCGCAACTCTAATGCCTTACCCAAAATTGATTCTGCTGCGGCGTGGGAATAAACCTGGCCAGACTCCGGTCTCGGCGCAGTATCCAGAGAAGCTGAAGGGCTTGAGTGAGATGAGGACATAAATTATTCAACTTGTTGCATATCTCGAGTTTAGCCAAAGAATAATTTATATGCAATAAATTGCATCTATCCCGAGATGTATTTTGCCGTTGATTAATGCGACCTTACGATTGCCGCAGCCTGAAAAATGCCTCGATAGAATGACCCTAAAGCCTTCTCACTCACCAAAGGAAAAGTTATGGCCAAGAATTTGCTAGAGCAGCTTCGCGAGCTCACCGTTGTTGTTGCTGATACAGGTGATATTCAGGCGATCGAGCAGTTTACCCCTCGTGATGCGACGACCAATCCTTCTCTCATCACAGCGGCAGCGCAAATGCCTCAATATCACAGCATTGTGGACGATACGCTGTTGACAGCTAAGCAAGAGGCGGGAGACGACGCCTCTGATCAAGAAGTGGCGAATCTAGCATTCAAACGTTTGGCGGTGGCGTTTGGGCTCAAAATTTTGGACATCATTCCTGGGCGGGTTTCTACCGAGGTGGATGCCCGACTTTCTTACGATACCGAAGCCACCATCGCGACGGCCCGTGACTTGATCGCTCAGTACGAAGCCGCAGGCATGAGCCGCGATCGCGTTCTTATCAAAATCGCCTCCACTTGGGAAGGTATCAAAGCCGCTGAAATTTTGGAAAAAGAAGGCATTCACTGTAATCTGACGTTGCTATTTGGCCTGCATCAGGCGATTGCTTGCGCGGAAGCCGGCATTACGCTGATTTCCCCCTTCGTTGGTCGGATTCTCGACTGGTATAAAAAAGAAACCGGCAAAGACTATACTCCGAGCGAAGACCCTGGTGTGCAATCCGTCACCGAAATCTATAACTACTACAAAAAGTTTGGGTACGGTACTGAAGTTATGGGGGCCAGTTTTCGCAACATCGGTGAGCTACAAGAACTCGCAGGCTGTGACTTGCTAACTATTTCACCCAAGTTGTTGGCCCAACTTAAAGAGCAAGAAAGCATTCTGGAGCGTAAGCTCGACCCAGAAAAAGCAAAATCGATGGACATCGAGAAGATGGCCATTGATAAAGCCACCTTTGACCAGATGCATAGTGAAGACCGGATGGCCTCCGAAAAATTGGATGAAGGTATTAAAGGTTTCAGCAAAGCCCTGGAGTCATTGGAGAAGCTGCTAGCCGATCGCCTGGTGCAACTCAGCAAAGGTGAGGAACTGGCGAACAATGCCACTCAAGATCTCTTTGCTGCTTATGACCTTGATGGTGATGGGCTGATCACCCGTGAAGAATGGATGGGCACCGATGCCGTCTTTGACGCGCTGGATCTGGACCATGATGGCAAGGTCACGGTAGAAGAATTGAGCTGTGGCCTCGGCGGAGCCTGCCAACTCGTGTAACTGAACCAGAGCCGGATATCTCGCTTAGTGACCTTTAACATAGAAGATATCCGGCTTCTTATCTTTGAATTGACTTACCTGCAATGATTCAAACGCTTGGCCAAAGCCCTCAAAGCATCCTGAGTGGGGCGGTTTGTGGCTATTTAGGGGCCGAAAAGCCACTACCGAAAGGAGAACACCTCACCGCTGCGCTGCTGCAACTGGAGCGTACGGCAAAGCGAGACAAACATAGGATTTCTGTCCATGCACTTTTGGGAACCTGGCGACTGTGCTTTAGCGCTGGCAAGAAAGCCAAGTTTCAGTCAGGAGAGCCTGTGGGCAGTGGATTTTATGTGCCAAAGTTAGCGATCGCGAGTATCACTTTTGCCCGCAATGATGAAAGTGAACACTCACTCACGGTTAAAAATGAACTGCAAGTCGGGCCATTGACAGTGCGCTTTACTGGCCCTGCCCGCTATCCCGACAAGAAAAATCTGCTGGTGTTTGATTTCACTCATCTACAGATTCGATGCTTTGGCATCAAGGTTTACAGCGGCAAAGTTGGTAAACGGGACAAGCAATCCTTTGCCGACACCGCCATTAGCAAGCTGCCATTTTTTGCGTTCTTTGCCGCGACTGATGATTACATTGCGGCGCGAGGCCGTGGAGGCGGCCTCGCGATTTGGATTAACGAGCATCCTCATCAAGATTAGCGATCGCCTATCCCCCTCAAATTAAATTCTCCGGAGGGGAGATTAGCGGCGATGAAATCACATAGCAGCAGTGCTAACGGTTGCCATGAAAAGGTTTCGCTATCTGGGGCTAACAGTTTTGACGGTGGTGTGGCT
>CAZLYS010000465.1:0-4631 GCA_964563415.1 uncultured Halomicronema sp. | reverse complement strand
TGATTTTGCAGGTAGCGATGACCCGAATATTGCCCGTTTCCGCGGTGAGGAAGGCACCTTAGGTGAAGACATGGGCATTCCCAATGACTTCATGGCTCGTGCCATTACCAATGTTGGTAACTACGGCGAAATCTATGAGCGGAATCTTGGTCAGGAGTCGCAATTCCAGTTGGATCGTGGTTTGAACGCACTATGGACCGAAGGTGGTCTACTGTACGCTCCTCCTTTCCGTTAAGTAAATCTGCAAGCCCTGTAACTTGACCTATGGCTGGTTATTGAGCTTGATGAAATACATCTCAAAGTCCTCATCCAGGTGACTTCGTGTCATCTGTGATGAGGGCTTTGTTTTATGTGAATCAAAAATCAACTGCTCTCATCTGGAGTTGAGTTGAGCAGGCGAAAGCATCATGGAGCAAAGAGATCGGTTGGCCTACCTTTTTCGTGAAACGACACGCATTTCTTCGGATTAGCTCCGCCAGCTCACTAGTGGGAGTGGCGCAATTAAACCCAAGCTGTTTATTGCCGCAGCGACCAGGATAGGGCACTAGAGAGCCAATGAAGATGACTAAACTCCTTACCACAGTTCCGGTATCTGGATTCTCTCAGTTGCAGAGCCTAATGCTGTTCCTTAGTCTCTTATATCCTGGTCAAATTGACATTATTGATAGCGTTCTGCCAGAGCTCATGCTCAACCTGGGGGTTAGTCACGACTGATAGTGACTAAAAAGCCTTCATCTTTCAATAGTGAAAGATGAAGGCTGAAGATGTCAAAAATTAAACGAACTAAATTTTAAGCATCTGCGGCTTCGTCGCGCTCAATGTACAGGAACAAGAAGGCCATTGCCGCAGCGGGGAAAACGATGCCAACTAGTGGAACCAAAACTGTAGGTAAAAAAGAAGCTGCCATAAACTATATATTCCTATCACTCAATACAGCGTAGAAAGCCTACCAGCACTGATGTTGCACTAGCAAACTTCATAGATTAGCCTACTGTGAAACGGCGAAAAATGCTGCATTTCTTGGCATCCATTGCTGCATTTCTTAATGTTGTGTTGTTCCCCGGAAGTCGAATTGCTCAGCGAGTTGTTGCCGATTATTTAGAGAGACTCATCAGCATCAGATGCGGGCAGATTAGTCGGCAAGATTTCGCGAACGATACTCGTCTTATAGCTTTCCTGCTGAGTGGCGAGATCGATCGCGATCGCCTCAAACCGAGCCTCAATGCTACCCAGCGGTACCTGCAGTTGTAAGAAAGCTGTCTGATCGCCTTCTGGCGTAGATGTCCAGTTCATTAACCAACGGGGCCGATCAACTAGGGTGCGGCTCTGGATATCTGTTACCCACACCTTGACGGCTAATCGCCGCGGATACGCTGGTAACTGTATCGTAATCGGTAAGGGTGCTCCGGCGACTAAGTCTCCTTGAGGAAATACCCAATCAGGAACGGGAATCTCACCCAATTCTTGGCGGTCGGGTTCGCCTGGTTGCAAGACTTCAATCACTGGTTCGCTATCAGCGGGGGACCCATTTAAACCGCTCACGACAGGCTCATCTTCAGAGTCGTACACGACGACCTCGTAATTGACTGGCTCACTAGGGGCACCGGCGATCGCGGCGGCGTCAGAAGATAGGCCCGTATCTGCCGTCGTGGCGGTTTCGCGCACCCCAGCGGCATCCAGTTGGGCTTTATAGTCAGCCGCCGCTTTTTGGGCTTCTTCGGCCAAAGCGCTTAAGCGAGTCCAAAACCGTCCTTGTAGGTCAGGCTCAAACGGTTTCTGGATAGGAGTCGAGGGAGTAGTAGTAGGGTTGGGGTTTTGAGGTGTACTTACTGCGTCCGCAGCGGTAGCAACCTCCTCAGAGGTCGCAGGCGTGCTCCCCATGGTTGGTAATTCGAGTGAGGACGCGGACTCTGCTGGGCGCTCGGCGATGGGTGTGGAGGGCGAAGATTTGGCTTTTGACCCAATGGGCGGCAGCGTTAACGGTTTGGCAGGCGATGCTGCGGGCGCTTCATCGGGGGCTTCAAGGTTAGTGAGTTGCTTGGGGCGATCGCGACGCGGCTGATCTGACAGTAGCGGTAATGTCGGAGAACCCACGGTTTTCTTATCAATCGGCCGATAAATCACAGGTGGCAAAGTCAGGCCACTGGTTGGCAGATAAATTAGTCGAAAAGGGACTGATCGGGGCGATAAGGGATTGGCAACGACACGTTCTTGAGCAGTCTCTGAGGAGATCGTTGCAGCAGACTCGACTGATGACGAAGCGGTAACTCCGTCATCAGTCGATAACGGCACTGTGAGATCTTCAAAGTTCGTTGGCAATGCACTTTCAGCTTGATTGGCGACTAGTTCTAATAGGGCATCAAGGTTGAGGGTCACGGTAAACCCTTGGATCGCCAAGACCTGCGGGGGCTCTGAGGCGGTCCAGAGGCTTAACTCACCGACAAGAAGGCGGGTGGTGCTCTCTTCCGGCAGCGGCATGACTACCTCAAAACGGCTGGGCAGAGATGTAATAGACAGTGCCTGGGTCGATTGATGTACGACTGCCCCCGTTTCTGGATTGCGCAATTGAACCCATAGTGTTCCTTCACCCGCCAATCCTTCCACTTGCGAAAAGGTTGTGACTTGTCCCTGCAACGATAGCGGGATGGCCGTCTGGGCGACTAAGGCTTGATGTTGCAGCTGTAACCGGAGCGGTAAATCCTCAATCGGGGTTTGTAATGCTAACGGTTCATTCGCGATTGCATTCAGCTCGGGCCAGTTGGCCGCCGGGGTTGATGGGGTTTCCACAGGCCAAGAGTCCTCAACTGAGGTCGAGGACTGATTCGTTAATGGCTCTGCTAGAGAAGCTTCATCCAGTTCAGTATCCCAATACTCGACACCAGATTCGATCGCCAGCACCTCTAACTGCACACCAAACTCCCATGAGGCCTTGACCGCATCTTGATCAGCGGTACAAGTGACCGTCCAAAGGCCTGGAGTGAGGTGGGTAAACGGAATCACCACCATCAAGCCATTTTCATTAGTGGTGCCAATTCGTTTCAGGGTTTTACGCTGCGGCGGCATTTGCTCAGTGAGCAGACGACTCAGACAGATATTGACGTTGGTTTGGCAATAGCTACTATGGGCGATGATGCGATACCGCCCTTCCGAAATTTCAACGTGGGCCGTCTCCAATGGGAGCCAGTCGCGATCGCCCTCTTTTTGTAGCAAAAACTCCCAATACGCCATAGCCCGTCCTGCGCTAGCAAGTGCGAAGTTTACGCAGTATAGCGGTCATCCTATCGACTTGTATCGAATCCGGCAAATGTTTGTGAAATTAGGTCGCTTGCTGGGCTTGGCGCACTTTTTGCACGAGCTCATCGGCGGCTTGCGTTAGCGATGCTTGACTGACTTCTGATTGCTCGCCCGACCTCAGCCACTTGAGCTGCACCGTGCCTTGCTCAGCCTCGGTTTCGCCCAAAATGACGCAAAGTACGGCACCACTGCGATCTGCCCGCTTAAACTGTTTACCAAACGCGGCCCCACTTAAGTCCATTTCTACCGCTAAGCCTGCTTGACGGAGGGCTTGAGCCGCTTGTAGCGCTTTGCCAGCCGTGGCCTCACCGCGCGAGACAACATATGCATCCATAGCGGTACTGGGCTCAACGGCCAATTGCTTGAGCAACATTGTTAATCGCTCTAGGCCGATCGCCCACCCAATAGCGGGCGTATCCCGGCCACCCAATTCGGCGATGAGGCCATCATAGCGCCCCCCGCCACAGACGGTGGCTTGAGCTCCCAAGTCAGCTGATTGAATTTCAAAGGCGGTGTGGGTGTAATAGTCTAACCCCCGCACTAATCGAGGATTTAAGCAGTAGGCAATGCCTAAATCGGTGAGATATTGCTGCACTTGGTCAAAATGCTTTTGCGAGTCGACGCTCAAGAAATCCAGTAGATTGGGAGCCGTTTGCACGATTTCCTGTGTCTTGGCGTCTTTGCTATCAAGGATACGTAAGGGGTTAGTCTGCAGCCGATTTTGTGAGTCAGCATCCAGATCGGCTTGATGAGGGGTTAAAAACGCCACGAGCGCATCCCGATAGCGCTGTCGATCATCACCATTGCCGACAGAGTTGAGATCCATCGTGAGGGATTTCAGCCCTAAGGTTTGCAACAGTGTGGTGGCGATCGCAATGACCTCGGCATCTGCGCGCGGATCGCGACTGCCTACCAGCTCGACATCCAACTGATGAAATTGGCGTTGTCGTCCGGCTTGAGGCCGCTCATAACGAAACGCGGGACCTACATGCCACAATCGCAAAACGCTGCCTTGTGCGGTCAATTTATGCTCATTGACCGCACGCACCAACCCCGCCGTGATTTCTGGGCGTAAGGTAATGGAACGTCCCCCTCGGTCTTCAAAGGTATACATCTCTTTGCCCACGACGTCCGTGGCTTCGCCAATACCTCGCTCAAACAGATTGGTTTGTTCTAGCATCGGGGGACGAATTTCTCGGTAAGCCGCTCGCTGCAGCAGTTCGCGGGCGGTCGTTTCAACCCACTGCCAGAGCGGTGTTTCGTCGGGCAAAATGTCACGGGTACCCCGTAGTGCTTGAATAGTCGTCATAAGGTCACTATCTGTTGTGAATGCTGTT
>CAZLYS010000464.1:0-4635 GCA_964563415.1 uncultured Halomicronema sp. | reverse complement strand
TAAAACTTACTGAACGAGAACAACTGCCCAGAGTGGCCCGCCGAGATCATCCGAATCAATGGCAGCTAGGCGCACTGATATACAGGCAAAATATTTCGCTGCTCTCCTGGGGTCACAGCACTTGAGGTAGGCAAACTTGAAAATTCAAACAAGGTCGTGATTGCCGTCAGCAAACCCGACTCATTTTCAGTAAAGTGCTAATAGCTTGATAAAACTCGGCTGATTACGACTTTTTGTTACAGCCCTGTGTATTCTGGCATGTTGCGTTGCAAATTGTTACTTAGGTTGAGAGTACGACAAGTTATGCTGCAAGACGCCAAATCGGTTCGGTACTATCAGCGCATTACCGATTCTTTGGTTGATCATTGGAATCGAGGCTATCGCACAGATGAGCTGCGCCTCTTTTTTGAAGGATATATTGCTGCCCTGCGCCATGCAGATGCCCTGGAACCTTATCTAATTAACCGACTAGAAGAGGAAGCGATGCGCTTTTTGTTGGATCCATCCAACTTCTACTCAACTGAAACAGAACTTGATCGCGACTACTACTAAATTTAAAGTCCTTGCTGTAATTGTCTGAAATTCAGCCTTGCTGATGCGTCCATCTTGCTAAGTTGTCATAGCCTATGAGGCTGCGTGGGGTTCACTGCTAGTGCGATGCTTTAACTGAGATTTTGTGTGGTTTGCTGCCTTTGCTGATTGAATAGTAAGTCGTTTTTTTGCGTTTATTGTGGGGCTTTCTCTACTCGTCGATCGCTGCAGTATTGATATGAGTTCAATAGCCTGAGATCCTCTCTCAAGACCTGACACTGCTCCTGCTAAAGCTGGAGAGTGTTTCTAGAAACTAAAGATTAATGCTGACTCCACTAAATAATTAGCGAGCCACCCCACCAAATCCATCGGGGCCGGTATCATTTCACCTCGAAAATCGAGCAGTTGCACCAATAGCAAATACCCTATTGCCAGTAATAGTGATAGTGCCCCGGTCATAATCGCGACAATTTTGGAACGGTTCATAACAGTCCGATTTCCGATACCCTAAAATACGGTTCTTCAGGAGATGGTTTTACCAACTCCTAATCGAGCAGGCCCCTCCCTGCACTAGGGTGACATAAAACGGTATCGCCATGAGTGCTTCAGTTCCAAGCTTTGCTGCCCCCCCAGAAGCCCCAATTGCTCCGGCTGTGGTGGCGACTTATCACTTGACCAAAACTTATCGCACTGGGTTTTGGTTGAATCAGTTTGTGCCTTCTCTCAAGCAATGCAATTTGTTGGTGCAACCGGGTGAAACCTTTGGCCTACTAGGGCCTAACGGTGCGGGCAAAACGACCTTACTCAAGCTGCTGTTAGGCATTGTTCGCCCGACCAGCGGTCGGGCTACTTTGCTAGGCCAGCCGATTGGCGATCGCGCAGTCAAGCACCGTATTGGTTATCTACCTGAAAATCCTTACTTTTATGACTACCTTACAGGACATGAACTGCTGTCATATACTGCTGGGCTATTTGGCCTGTCATCGACTCAACAGCGGCAGCGTATTGTCGAACTCTTAGACATCGTCGGGCTCGACGCCAAGGTGATTGCTAAAAAGCCCCTCAAAAAATATTCCAAGGGTATGCTGCAGCGAGTGGGGCTGGCTCAAGCTCTCATTAACGATCCAGAAGTGGTGTTTTTAGACGAACCCATGTCAGGGCTTGACCCCATGGGGCGCTTTCGAGTGCGTGATGTAATTTTGACCCTTAAACAAAAAGGCAAAACTATCTTCTTCAACAGCCATGTGCTCTCAGATGTTGAAACCATTTGCGACCGTGTGGCCCTGCTTGATCAAGGCGAGCTACTTTGCACTGGCACATTAGACGATTTACTCGGTACGTCTAGTCACTATCAAGTTTCAGGACGAGGGGGCAACCTTGATGTTCTGGGGCAGTGGCTACCAGGACTGCAATTTCAAAAGGGATTGTGGCACGGCACCCTTAAAGGCGAACTCTACGATTTTGTATCGAGTCTGCGGGGCATGGGAGGTACCTTGGTCGAGCTTAAACTTGCCCGCTCGACTTTAGAAGACTTTTTTATAGAACAGATTGAGCAACGTCGAAAAAATTGAGGATTTGCGCAAAATTGCGTGTAAATACTTAGATTTTTAATGTTTTTTGGTGTATTAAAAGTTTTGACGGCCACTGATCGATTTGTTACAAAGGGTGGGTATCTTGCTTTTAACTTTCACCTTGCAAAAGGTGGCAATTTGTAAAAGTTTCGATAAGATCCTTCAGGGTTTCAAGAATGCCAGTTGGTGCTACTGGGTACAACACGGCTAACGTCTACAGGGTTTTACGCGCCGAGTCAGTAATCAGGATGATTTTTGCGCTGGTTAGCTAACATTAATGCTGCCGGCTGTTTTGGTCGTGAACATTCATTAATTACCGTCTCGGACTTGCTAATAGGGTGAGCCAACATGATGCCTAATCGTCACAATTCGAGTAAATCTAGTCGCGCCCAGCGATTGCTTAAGCAGTTTATGAAGGGCGTATTTCGCTCTCTGTGGTGGTTTAGTGGACAACGACGACGGGAAGGCAATGCCGTTGCTGGGTTCGTGTTTCCCACGACGTTGTTGTTGGTACTCATGGTGTTGTTGACGGCGAGTGCTCTCACCTTCCGCACCTTCTCTCGGAGTACCCAGGTGATTAACCAGCGCGAGCAGCAGGTGATTTACAATGCGGCGACGCCTGCTATCGACCGGGCCAAAGCCAAGCTCGAATTTCTCTTTCAACGAGATGACCGCTTGGTGGGCGTGCCCTCCAGCGACTATCTGGCGAACATGATGCTGCCAGACCCTGATCGCATTCCAGGTACTGTCGGAGAAGATCTGCGCCTGCTGAGTGGTTTGGATGACCCCTACAAGTTGCCCGACGAGAAACGGTTAGATATCAATGGCGACGGCCGGCTAGATAACGCTTGGTCATTTCCAGCTGATGTCAATGGCAACGGCACTATCGAAACTGGCGAGATTGCGGCTTACTCAATTTTGGTCGATCATGAAGCTGTGTTCCCAGAGGGGGGTGGTGGCACTACATACACTCTTTCTGACGTAGCTAACGCCGGTAAAGCCAGCTCTCTGGTTACCCGCACGGGGCCTTTGGGTACCACTCAAGCGATCGCGGCTTGCGGCAACACTGCAGTGGTTGAGGAAGGTTGGCAATCTGCTGACACTAGCACGGCCGCTGAGCTCCAAAAGAATTTCCAGATTACCGCTTTTGTCTCTAATGGCCGGAATGATGTTGGACAGGCCATTGAAAGTCTAGAGTTTCAACAGTCTCGTATCGCTAACACCTTAAATAAATGGGGCGCTTGGTTTCGCTACGACCTGGGTATTTTCCCCGGTGCAGATTTCAAGTGGAATGGAGCCATGCATACCGACGGGAGCTTAATTGTTTCCGACCGACTCATTTCCTACATGCTTACTTCCCATAATTCTTGTCTGTACAGTGATAGCTCTTCTGAGATTACGTTGGGCGAGGTTACCTACGACGACGACAACGATAACGTTCCTGACGTCACGTTTCAGGGTCAGGCTATCAAAGGGAGCATGAAAGATAACGACTATGGCGGGGGCAACGTCGAGTTTCACCTGTTCAACGGAGACAATGTTAAGCCGACATTGGGCACGGATTTGACTAACGGTAATGACTCTGTTGATGGCGGTGCGCCTGCAGATGTTGCAATGAATCCTATTACGCTCTTTTTGCGAGACCGCTCAGAACATGTCGATCAAGACGCTTGGAATCGTCCTGCTGCGTGGGAGAACAGTCCCTTTAGAACTGATGCGCGCATTCGCAACGCGCCTGAAGACCGCCCCTTTGTCGACGACTTCTATAGAGCCGACAATCGCTGGGGGCCAAAACCTCGGTACGACATCAGTGATGACACTCTGAGCTTGGATAAAGGCACTCCTGCTGATTCGTCTGATGACAATAATGTTGGCGAGCCCATCGACCCAGCCGACTCGGCCTTTGATCAGTTAGTTGGAGTAGATGGTAGCCTTGACGGCTATTGGGAGCGTCAAGCCATCAGCAGTGGTCTGCGCGTGATTGTGGGTGAGCGCTTACAGCTCGGTAATGCTAACGGCTGGGGCTATGACCCTAGAGTTGATGCCGTTTCCAATAATTCAGAGGCCGAGCCTTTATATCCGGCTCAAGCGCCGGTTAACTCGGCCGCAGCCAACAATCTGGTCACAACTAACAATCTTCAAGGCACCCACGAATATCAGCAGCACCGCACTCTCAGAGACAACTTGGCGGCTGTGCAGGGCATGGTGGTTTATCACTATGAAACCAACAATGGTCAGTTCCCAGCAGCTTGTATGGCCGTTACTGCTCATCCTGGCACTCGCGAAACTATCGTCAACAGCCGTACGTTTAATCAATATCCTGATAGCGGTGAAGCAGTCACCGACTTTTTGACAGGCAACGGTACCAACGGTTGGGAGTTTTCTTATCCCACAGCTGGTGGTGAGAGCTTTGCCACAGCTGCAAACTTTGAGACTCGCTATAACAATGCGAACTCTGGCTTAAAGAAAGCTTTGACCAATCTGGCTTATTTTGCCGGTGATCCGGATGGTGGCGCACCCTCCTTCCCGCCGG
>CAZLYS010000463.1:0-4640 GCA_964563415.1 uncultured Halomicronema sp. | reverse complement strand
TAGGGTGGGATTTTTTTGTCTCTCTACATCAGTAAAAAAGAGTTGCACACCGCGTCATGCCAGAATTCTCAATCGCAAGAAAGCCCCTCACCTGAGGATAAAAAGGCAAGGGACTTTTTCCCAACATAAGGGAAGGCACAAGCATTCTGAGAAGATCTTACCAGGTCATCTCAGTGCCGTTTGCAGGTATGTACCCCTCACTCCTGCCTATACTCCCAACGCGATCGCAACTCACCTCGATCGGCTGCTCGCCCTGGAAATGGAACCCGCGCCGTTTGCGGTTGACATGCTAGGCCTGTCTTTCGCAGAACAGGCATAAAACTTTCACAATGTTTTCACGATTACTCTCTAAGCTTTATTTAGAAATGTGCATGGGAGCCTCTTCTTGTAATTTCCTTGGGAGGGGCGATCCTCAAATCGTGTGGGATGAATTGAGACGGAGATCTATTTAGGAGCCTCGGTCTAGAAACTCTTCAGTGAATTAAAAGAAACTCATCTCCATATTTGTGAAATTCCTGCCCTAAATAGAGCATTTTGACAACCTTTTAAATTCGTAGTCCCCACATTGTGAGGGCAGCTTTTGCATCCTTACTTTTTTACGACTGCTTTTGGCCTGTTACTGGAGCGCTCTTGTGGAACCACATTGTGCATCCTGTCCTTATTACGTATTTCAAGGACTCCATAGCGGAACTTGCCGTCTTCAAGGTGTTTTCCCCTTCGGAGAGGTACAATTCTGCTCTCAAAGTTCAGAAGTTGCCAGAACTGAACCAGTCAAGCAAGGGGGATGCGGCCCTCAACAGTCAAGAAACGGACGCAGATCTGATGATAGGCCCAATTTACCGTCATGAACCCAATAGCACACGCGCGCAGCCAAGCTCTGCAAACAGGGGAGCAATTGGTGAGTTGGTGGGAGGCTACAAACCCAGATGTCAATCCTCTGCAGTTTCAGGCGATCCTGTTCGATTCGTAATCTCGTTTAATTGCCCTTCAAGTAGTCCTTGCACTGATTTGAAGGTTGCTAGATTTAGATAAGCTTCACTGAGATTAGTTTGTGTAAGGTTAGCTCCATTGAGATTTGCCCGGTTCAAGTAAGCTTTGCTTAGATCTGCCTTACAGAAGTTGGCTCCTACGAGATACGCTGCTCGCAAATATGCCCGCCTCAGATTGGCTTCCAGTAACAATGCTTCGCTCAGATCTACTCGATTGAGATAAGCCCCGCCTAGATCGGCATAGCTGAGATTAGCGCGGTTGAGGTAGGCTTCGCTTAGATCGGCTTGTGAGAGAGTTGCTCGGGTTAAATTCGCTTCAGCCAAGTTGGCACTATTTAGCCCCGCCCCCCTGAGGTCAGCACCGACGAGGCTTGCCTCGCGCAGGTTTGCGTTATTCAAATCGCAATCCCTGAGATCTGTATCGTTGAGATTGGCTTTGCGCAAATCTGTCCAACTTAGGTTGATGTTTTTGAGATCGGCTGCACTGAGGTCTGGTTGGATAGATAGGTGCTTAATTTTCCATTCATTCCAAATGGCTGGGCCTTGCCTGACGATCGCAAGGTGATTGGGATTAGCCATTGTGTTAAAGCAACTGATTTTGAAAGTGAATTGTGGGTGACTTCCACCTTACTCGCTTCTTGAGACTGCTGGAGAGGAACAATTACCTCACTATCAGCAGCCCCAGCGCGATCGTAATGACGATGCAATGCCAGCGAATCATCATCATCTGCTTCCCCTGATTCGATGCACCCCAGGGAAGCTAGATAGAGATTTATCTATGAATAATATCAGAAGAATAGAACTTCCCAGTGAATCACTGGAGGGTTGTTGTTGGCATACTAAGGTTGCTATTTAGAAACCTCAATCTAGAAGCTCTTCAGTGAATCGAAAGAACAAGCTCTTGCCCAGATTCTAGAAGTTCATATCTTTAAATAGAGCATTTTGAAAACCTTTTCAGTTCATCCCCCTGAAATGGGATTCCCCGCAATGTGGGGACAGCTTTTGCATGATTTTTTCTCAAGGATTCCATAGCGAGACTATCCGCTTATTGTTGTGTTGGAATGAATCTTTGTGGACTTGATCGCACAATTGACCGCCAGCGCTGAAAAGAAAGCAAGGGAAGTTTTAGAGCTGGCTGAAGATAGGTTGAAAGAATTGATCGATACAGCCCCAAACTGGCCTGGATGGGACTACTTCTGGGAATTGGGAACGTGGACAGAAAAACCTCATCCTTACGTCTGCGATGCCAAAAATCTGCCCTTAGGATGGGTGCGGATCAGCATTCAAGAAAGGGGATATTGCTTCCCCTACTACGAAGTCTCACCCCTGCTCAATGACCTGCAATTCCCTGTGAGGATGGGGTATGAAGAGCGGCTGACCATCATCAGTGAAAAACTTGTCCGAGCCATGAACGAGAAGGAGTATAATGGCCGGTCGCATTAGCTTCTATACCCTCATGGCAGCGTTGGAGCGCGTACTTGGCCCCAGAGTTCTAGAATTCGACGATGCAATTCGCGCTCGATATCAAGAGAATTGAGATCGCGTGAAGTTATCTGCAGAAGAGGGGATATTTTCTCTTATCCCCTATAAATGGCCACTAGAGAACATACAAGACCCCGCAAGCATGGAAGATCCTGTGCTTTGGAAAGGGACAAGCCCGGAAGTAGTAAAGACTCTGCAGGATGCTCAAGCCGTACTAAGGACAACGCTCGAACACAACATTATTCTCAACTACAACCTATTGGCTTCGGCTACTAACCTCTATCTCTCTACTGCCAAGAATATGCAGATCATTCTTGAAACCGACATTCAAGTGATGATGAACCCACACGGGTTAGAAGTTCCGTCTGTTATTAGGGGCACGGACTTGGAGACCCAAGGAGGGAAGTTCTCCCCTATTTACTATCGGCCAACCGGCTTCCTGATTGGACTTATTCCAGGGAGATCCTTAAACAGCGATGACACGCCCGTCTTTTAGAAGATGAAAATTCTGAGTACTTCCTGGCCTCGCAAAACTCCTGATTTTAGAATTGATTTGCCAAACAACTTTCAATTGATGGGTGCTTCTCCAAAATAGGATGACCCGAATGACAGCGGAGTAAATTGAGTGATAGCTAAACCCAAACGAGAGGCAGATTCTGGGCAAGGTCTCAAAGCAGTTTTAGATAGGGCGATTGCAGGCATTATTCGGATACGTTGCTACCCAGACGGTTCCATTCAGTACAACTACATTTCCCACCAGTGCGAAAAGAATTTCGGCTACACCGTTGAGGAATTGACGGCTGACGCCAGTTTATGGCAATCGCGCATCCATAAAGATGACTGGAGTGCAGTGGTATGGCCAACCGTTCAGTCAGTGATGGCTGAACGCACTCAGTCAAGTCATTCGATAGAGTACCGCTTCTATCGTAAAGACGGCTCGCTCTGCTGGATTTTATCGAATTGCTTTGTTGAGTGGAACGAAACGGGTCAGTGCTGGGATATCACCCTTGTCGAGACTGATATTAGCAAGCAGAAACAGGCTGAAACAGCGCTGCACCATCTGATTGAAGGAACTGCTGCAAAAACCGGGAAGGATTTCTTTCCGACCTTGGTGCAACACCTTGCAGAGGCACTGAATGTTACCTACGCTTCCGTTGCTGAAAAAGTTGGTGACGAACTGCATACTCTAGCGTTTTGGGCAAACGGGGCTTTGCAACCTAACGTTTCCTACCTTGTCAGCAACACCCCTTGTGAAAGAGCGATCCAGGAGGGTGTATTTTATTGTGATTCCCGAGCACAACAGCAGTTTCCAGAAGACTTATTTTTAGTTGAGATGGGGGTTGAGAGTTACCTCGGTGTAGCCCTAAGGGATACTGCAGGAAACGTCATTGGCGATCTGTGTATTCTCCACCAGCAACCGATTCAAGATCCCCAACTGGCCGACCGAATCCTGCGTACTTTTGCTGTCCGTGCGGCGACTGAATTAGAACGTCAACAAGCAGCTGATGAGTTGAAGAGACTCAATCAATTCCTAGAGACTGTCATCATAGAGCGGACGAAAGATCTAGCGATGACCCAAGCGGCCATCGACTTTACGAGCGACGCTGTCTTCTGGATTCGCGCAGATGGCAGTTTTTATTATGTCAATAATGCTGCCTGCAGCGTATTGGGCTACAGCCGAGAGGAATTGCTCGTTCGATCGGTGTTTGACATCGATCCTGACTTCTCGCCCGAGCACTGGCCCGAGCATTGGCAAACCCTTCAACAGCAACGTCACCTAACGCTGGAATCTCGGCATCAGACTAAAGGTGGACGCATCTACCCAGTTGAAGTCAGTATTAATTACTTAGAGCTGGGCGGGGTAGCCTACAGCTTTGCCTTTGCTAGAGATATCACCGAGCGCAAACAAGCAGAAAACCTTTTGAGGGAGAGCGAACAGCGGTTCCGCCTTGCCATCGAAAACGCCCCATTCCCGATCGTGATTCATGCCGAAGATGGTGAGGTATTGCAACTCAGCGCAACCTGGACAGAATTGACAGGGTATACCCACCAGGACATCCCTACGATTCAAGCCTGGGCACAGCGAGCTTACGGCGATCGCGCAGCCAGCGTTATCGAAAGCACTATTGCCAAAAAGTACGCCCTAAAATCCCGATGGGAGGAAGGAGA
>CAZLYS010000462.1:0-4641 GCA_964563415.1 uncultured Halomicronema sp. | reverse complement strand
CACGACTTGGTTGAGGGATGGCAACTAGCTAACCTGACTTAGTAGGAAAAGTCAGTTCCTACTAAGTCCTAGGAGGACCAAATATCAAGGGTTCTAGGAATGAAGGCAATTCGCAACAGGAAGCGACTATTGAGAATTGCCAACGAGCCTTGAGGCTTCCAGGGTAGTCAAATCCTGCCGGATATTTCTCCCAAAAAGATAATGGGAAAAGTCAGATCAAACTACACTTGCGATATCTTTCGGGGCAGGACGGTCACGATTTTTAGACGATCTGGCCGTCAGGGAAAACTCGTTGGGTCGGCTTCCTAGCCTGCCCCAACTCATCTGTTTGTGATCGCTCAAGAACGGTCAGGATGACTATCAAACCCGTCCATCATCAGCTTGAGTATCCGCATCCTGCGGATAAGTGCGTCTACCCGTTGAAATGATTCCATAGCGGCGATCACGGCTGTAATTGAGGGATCTACTGGGCAGGCTTCGTTGTTAGCAATTGCTGATACTCCGATCGCCCGACCAACACTAATTGCCGCCAATGCAACCCTGCTAATAAAACAGTCAGACTTCCCATCAAACTCAGGGGAATGGCAAACATGGCGATTTCGGTCGGTAGGCCCCAAATCTGGGTACTGCCTGCCATCATGGCGATGCCCAACCCCATCGACAGGCCCGGAAATACCAAACAACTCACGCTACCAATCGCACTAAACCAAAACCAGCTTTTTTGACGCTTAGCCAGCAGCAAGACTTGGCTCGCTAGGGCGGCGAAGAAAACGGATCCGATCACGAGTAAAAGACTGCTGATCAGACTGAAGGCCCCAAGTTTCGTGCTGACGACTGACTGGTGAGACAGCATTAACCAGACCATGAACAACGTGGCCATCAGGAGTAGGTTGAGCCCAATCGCCAAAATGGGGGAACTGGTATCGCCTATCAGCAAATCTTTGCCGAGGGGCAACCGCCCCTCATGGGGGAGGCGAGCTGTGCGAAACCTGGCCCAGTCTTGTAGGGTCTGGCGATCGCAGGTCAGGCTCACCACCAGCACAAAACTGTAGAACATGCCAAACAATGCGATCACTGCCAATAGGGGCAGCAGGTGATAGCTCTCGATGTTCGGGTCTGACCAGCCTAAGACAAGGCCCATAAAGACGCCCGTGAGCAAATAGCTGTATCGTCGTGCCAATAAAGACTGGTTAGGGTGTTCAAAGCGGCGTTGCAGAGCGTGCCCCAATACGACACCCCAGCCGCAGGCGTGCAGCACCGTCAGCATCGTATATTCTGCAAAATTGATCCGAAAAATCCCGAAGGCTAGATTCAGGCCGCTCGGTGCCTGGGCCAGGTGATTAAAGTCAATGAAGTAGCCCGCACTGCCGACGGGGGAAAATAGCACCGCCCAATTCAGCACAGTGGTTGGTGTATGACCATCCCAAATGGCAAGTGAAGTCATGCTGACTAGCCACTGAAAGGCCAACCCGCCAACGGTCACTAGCCAGGGTACTAAGGAAAGTAATACGAACGCCCTAGTCGCTAATCCCAGCAGCAGCCCGACCGCATACAAAATCAAGGTCTGACTGAGGATGGCCACGTTAAAGCCCAGCAAGTGCACCCCATGAATGCCAGCAGAGAGGGCCGCATAAGTTTGAAAGGGCAGCATCGCCGCGATCGCCAGGTACAGACAAATCGGCACGCCCACCAGTTTGCCCGCCAAAATTGTCCATGCCGAACGAGGACTCATCCGCAAAAAGTTCAGCGTGCCCCGGCGTTTTTCATCCACCAGGTTATTCGTTAACAGAAAGACCCCTAACCCCATCAAAGACACTGACATCACGCCCGATAGGGTGATAAAGATGTCTTGGTACCACACAGGCCAGTTGATGCGATAGGACTGCTTATTTGCTGATAATTGACATTGCCGATGGCTGCTATCAACCACGGTTAAACAGTAGTTAGGGGCGCGCGTTAAGAGCGTGATCCGAGGCAGCTCGACGGTAAATGGTGCTTGACCGGGACGCTCAAGGGTAAGCTTAACAGTCGAATCAATCAGGGCGTGGTGTTCTGGTAATAGCTGAAAGGTGCTCGTGCCCCGGACGAGACTCGTGACATTATCTTGGTGAATCCACTTATGGTCGCCAGTCCAGATTGCCTCAGGATCATTGCTGACTTTGATCTTCGTGTCGGTTTCTAGTTGAGCAATGGGGACGCCATCCAAGGCCACCAAGCGATCGCCCACTTGTAACTGTTCTAGTGCTGCGGCCCCTGTTTTGGCCTCACCCCACACCGCTTCACCCGTAGCGACGCTGCTGATAAACAGCCCCTTAGCACGCAGGATATTGCCGACTGAGCCAGTCGGGATGACCTGAGTTTGGACCGCAGGAGGCAACTGCGCCGCATAAGACCAGTTGAGCTGGGGATAAGTGTTGAGCTCTAGGTCTTGGGCTGTAATTGGACCCGGTAGAGCACTGGCAAAACCTAGCAAAATCAAGACTTGCACCAACACTGATAGGCCGATAGCCATGAGCACGGAGAAGCGTTTTAAGCGGCCTTTGAGTTCTCGCAGTAGTTGCGGATTCCAGTCGCCGAGCTGGTCAAGGACTCGAGTGGTGAGCGAGTCGATTAATTTAACAATCAACATATAGGCCTCCAGGGCAGATAAGGGAGGGTGGGAGTCAACAGTCAGATCACAAGCGATCGCCAAGGGCAGATTTCAGACTTGAGGCAGACCAGCTTGAGCAATTAGGGCTAGCCGCAATTTGTTGGCGGCTAAGGTGCCTGGTAATGGCAGCCGTCAGCCAATTCAGACGAGAATGCTTGGCCTTAAGTTGCTTGGGTATGGCCAATTTTGCAGAAAATATCCTCCAGGCTGTCCTGAATGGGATGGAATTGGTAGAGAGGCACCTGAGCATCCATGAGCGATCGCAACAGGTCAGCGGCGTCATCCGGGTTCCCGGTAAACGTAACTGTGATTTGCTGGTTGTCGGGGTCGGTCACCATTTCTGAAACCAACGGACAGTGGGCCAATTCCGTCCGTAAATCCTGCAGATTGCCGCGAGTGCCGATGATGATTTTGGCCTCGCTTAGCCGCTGATACAGTGTTTCTAGCGGGGCACTTTCCACTAAAAAGCCAAACTCTAGGATGCCGATCTCGGTACAGAGTTCAGCTAGGTCGCTGAGCACATGGGAAGAAATCAAAATCGTCATCCCCAGACTATGCAGGTTGCGCATCACCTGACGAAAGGTTTGCCGCGCAATGGGGTCTAGCCCTGACACCGGCTCGTCTAGCAACAAAATCGACGGCATATGAATCACGGTTCGTGCTAGGCCGAGCCGCTGTTTCATGCCCCGCGACAGGGTTGTGATCAGGCTGTCGCGTTTGTGCTCTAGGTCAACCAGTTCTAAAACGTGATGGATGCTGCGGACCCGCTCTTGCCCCTTTAAGTGATACAGCCGCGCAAAATAATCGAGATAATCCCAAACGGTGAGGTCTTCATACAGCGGAAAGTCATCGGGCAGGTAGCCGATCTGTCGCTTGAGGTGAGCTTGGGGACGGGTGGCATCTAAGCGCTCCCCCTGCAGCAGAATGTCACCAATGGTGGGAGATTCGGCGATCGCCAACAACCGAATCAGCGTCGTTTTACCGGCACCGTTGGGGCCAATGAGGCCATACACGGCACCGGCTTCAATTTCGAGATCGATCTCGCGTAACACGGTTTGGCGATCGAACCGTTTGGTCAATCGCTGAGTCTGAATCGCTAAAGGCGTATCCATAATGTCAATATTTTTGTATACACAGCGAATCCTGATAGACGCTGCTGCTAATACCAGTCCTGTAGACTCAAGTCGCTGATAAACTGAACTGTCGTCGGGTCAAGATGGCCGAGTGAGACTGCCGAATCCCCGGCCCATTCAGCGCTCTCAATAAACATCTCTAATCTGTGAAACTACTGGTAGCGTACCCAATGGTTGCCTCAGTTAGTTACACCTACAAACATAACGCCGACCATTTCCGACACTATCCTCTCAAAAGCCACAAGTGCCGAGGATCGTACTGAGCAGCGAGGCCTCATTTCAGTAGTCTCAATGGAGCGTTGGGTCCTTGTGACCGACAAGGATATTTAACTCAATTTCTCTAGCTCTTATCTCAACCAATTTCCGGTTCTGTGGCGTATCCGAGAAAAGAGAAACCCAAAGAAATATAGTGCCGTTCCCCAGCAGGTCGAAACTGCAGGTGCAAGCGACTATTAGAGTTGATGCTCAAGACTGAACCTTTAGAAGCCTTGCCTGTGGGAGTTTTGGAATACATGGCGTGTGAGGCGCTGAGTGAGCTACTATTACAGCCGGTTTACACTCAAACTCCCCGAAATATTCCCAGACTCCGTCTCTTCTGTAGAACAACCACACTGAAGAATAGGTATACCTTGAGATATCGAAAGCCCCTGAAAGTTGACGTTTGTAGGGGCTTTAAGGGTTGAAGCGGGTGGGGGGAATCGAACCCCCATCATTAGCTTGGAAGGCTAAGGTTTTACCACTAAACTACACCCGCAAGGCGAATATAAGATTAGCATATCCAATGCGATCGCTGACCATGGCGGGCAGAAAAACCGCAACCAGATTCCTCATGAGAGGATAAACTCACTGCCGTGTTCA
>CAZLYS010000461.1:0-4643 GCA_964563415.1 uncultured Halomicronema sp. | reverse complement strand
CGTTCCTGCAAGTGGAGATGATGATAAGTCCGGCCTATCTGGATTTGCCACTGATGAGGATGGAGAACTATATGTGCTCAAACTCTTTGGTACCAACAAAGACGGTGGTAAAATCTTCAAACTGAAGAAGGATGAAGACTGGAGCATAACTCCCCCTCAAACACTTTCTGCCACAGGTATCTTTCCAAACTTCGAGACCATGATTCCTAAGGCGGGGTTCATTCCTTACGGAGTAAACATCAGCTTCTGGTCTGACAGAGCACAAAAAAGCAGATGGATTGCCATCCCTAACAATGGTTCTTTTAATACCGCTGCTGAGAAAATAGTAAATGGAGGAGATGATAACTGGGTATACCCGGAAGGAACCATCTTCATTAAGCATTTTGACCTGGCCATGGATGAGCGTACTCCTGATGAGACCATCAAACTGGAAACCAGGTTTATGGTAGTGGGTCCAGACCAAACGGTCAAAGGATTTACCTATAAGTGGAATCAGGCACAGACAGATGCCATTCTTCTTACAGAAGGCCAGAACCAGGATTTCAGCATTATTGATGAAGACGGCACAACCTATAACCAAAGATGGAATTACCCATCCAGGGGAGCATGCCTTAGCTGTCATAGTCCCGCGGCAGGTTATGTATTAGGCTTTAATACGCCCCAGCTAAATAAGGACATTTTCTACCCTTCCTCAGGGTTAGAAGATAACCAGCTGAGAGCACTGAACTTTCTGGGTGCATTCTCAAATCCATTAAATGAAGCACAGATAGACAATATGAACAAATGGCATCCATTGACTGATGCCTCTATAGATACAGCTGACAGGCTGAGCATGTACTTAAATGTAAACTGCTCTTACTGCCATAGACCTAACGGTCAGTTTGCAGGCCTGGATCTCAGGTTTAACAGACCACTGGAATCTCTGGTGGATCTGGAAACCAAGTCTAATTCTTCTCCAGAAGGATCAGTGGTGATCATGGCTGGACATCCAGATTCTTCTCAAATGTGGCTAAGAACCAATGCTACTACGGATGCACTTATGCCTCCGCTGGGAAGAAAGCTGGTAGATGAAGACTTTGTAGATATGTTGGGAGCGTGGATAGAAGGACTGGATAACACAAATGGCGGGGGCATTAATGACCCTGGAGAAACGGGAGATCTTATTGGCTACTGGCCATTTGATGGCGGAAATAAGTCTGACTTAGCTGGCGACTATCAGGATGAAATTTCTTTCACTGGAAAACTGAAAAGAAGTGCTGAAGGAAGACTGGATAAAGCCTTTATTGTAGGAGGAGAAGATGCTTCATTTACCATTAGTGGTTCTACCGAGGCACCTTTCAAAAATACTTCTCAGGACTATAGCATTTCCTTCTGGCTAAAGGTAATCTCTAAGGATGCCAGAGGAAGAAACGGTAGTTCTACCACTACCTTACCGTCCACCAACACCAATAATCAGCAGTCCAATTCTTCATCAAATACTTACTCTCGCAATGACGGAGAGAATACAGAAGAGTGGAGACATGTTGTAGTGAGATCTGTTAGTAATACCCTGGATTTTTATGAGGATGGGAATAATGCTGATTCTCCAGAAGACTGGGGCTTACAGATAAACCAGGGCCAAAACAGCTTATACTTCAGTCCTAGTGGAAATCACGCTGGATTCTACATAGATGAGATGAGACTTTTCAACTATAGAATCGGAACCCAGAAGATTCTTGAGCTGGCTGATGGGATAGGAGATCCTGTTTTGGCTTGTAATACGGGTACCCTTAGCCAGGAGTTTTGGTACAACCTGAACACGACCACTGGCCTGGCTTCCATTCCCATGGATGAGGCTCCTGATGAAATCAAGGAGATCACGGCCTTTGTGTCCGGCCAAAATATAGGAGATGCCTATGGCTCCAGAATTAGCGGATACCTATGCCCTCCAGAAACAGGAGAGTATACTTTCTGGATAGCCAGTAATGATAATGGCCAACTAAGCCTGAGTACGGATGATAATCCTGATAACAAGCAGGTCATAGCTACCGTCAGTAGCTTCACAAAACCTGAAGAATGGTACAAATTTCCTGAGCAGCAATCAGAACCTATCTACCTGGAGGAAGGCAAGAGATATTACATAGAGGCAGTCATGAAGGAAGGCCTTGGGTCTGACCACCTCTCAGTAGGATGGAAGCGCCCAAGTGGAACTGAGGAACTACCTATGTCAGCAGAATATATGTCTCCTTACCTCCCAACCAGTGAAGCCGTTAAGGACCTTCC
This sequence comes from uncultured Halomicronema sp., assembly GCA_964563415.1. Taxonomy (GTDB): domain Bacteria; phylum Cyanobacteriota; class Cyanobacteriia; order Phormidesmidales; family Phormidesmidaceae; genus Halomicronema. The sequence continues at coordinate 2,381 of CAZLYS010000461.1, read as the reverse complement.
AGGTCTGGACATGCTTACCCTAGTGGACGTATCCCAATGGAATGTGTATCCTAACCCTACGGATGGAAACCTGACCATTTCTATGTTGACAGATCTACAAGAGAATGGATCTATCAGCCTGATGAACCTTCAAGGGCAGGAGCTTATGAGCAGAACCGTGAATGAGAGTACTACCCTGGATCTTTCAACCCTGAGTCCTGGTATCTATCTATTGGTACTGGAAAAAGGAGGAAGTCGCCAGGTACAGAAGATATTTAGACAGTAATCAAATTACCTCAATTGCAAAGGGGAAGCCGTCCGGCTTCCCCTTTTTTTATGTCTCAACAATAGCGTTATTCTCAAATGGACCGGCTGCTTTAGCTGCCGAACAGTAAATGAGCAGATCCACCCATCCTAATATTAAGCAATCTCCTTCACCTCACTTACCAGCTTCTGCAAGCTATCCTTCGCATCTCCAAACAGCATCCTGTTTTTCTCATGGAAGAATAAAGGATTCTGAATCCCGGCATAACCCGGACTCATACTTCTCTTCAGTACGATAGTATTCTTAGCCTGGAGAACATCCAGAATAGGCATCCCATAAATGGGGCTTCCCGGATCATCTTTAGCTGAAGGATTCACCACATCATTAGCGCCTACCACGATGACCACATCTGTATTGGAAAGCTGGTTATTAGCATCATCCAGGTCGAGCAGTTTTGGGTAAGGCACATCTGCCTCTGCCAGGAGTACGTTCATATGCCCAGGCATTCTTCCTGCTACCGGGTGGATAGCATAAGAAACATTCACGCCATTATCTTCCAATAAGGTCTCCAGTTCATGAATGATCTTCTGTGCCTGCGCTACCGCCATCCCATAACCAGGAACCACAATCACATTGCTGGAATATCTCAAGAGGATAGCCGCATCTGTGAGGTTAATGGTCTTCGCTACCTGATCTCCACTTTGGGCGGCAGCACCTCCCGTACTTCCGAAGCCTCCCACGATCACATTGATGAGAGATCTGTTCATGGCTTCACACATAAGTATGGTCAGGATGGTTCCGGAAGACCCTACCAGAATACCACCTACCAGCATGACCTGATTATCATAGACCAGTCCGGCTAAGGCGGCTGCCACTCCGGTAAAGGCATTCAAGAGAGAAATTACCACTGGCATATCTGCTCCCCCAATCGGAATCACGAAGGTAATCCCGTAAATCAGAGAGACTACCAGGATAGCCGTTACTATGGCAAAAGATGCCTTTGGGAAAATGGTCATGTAGATAATCCCAGCTACCAAGGCAGCTAATAAGGTCAGGTTGATCAGGGTAGGCTGAGGGAGTCTCACCTTCCTGTCATTTATAAGGCCCTGTAGCTTTCCATAGGCAATCAAAGATCCGGTGAAGGCAACGCCCCCAACAAACATGGCCAGGAGAGTAGTGAAGAACACGCCCTGATTGATTTCAGCAGCTGGCACCACCTGATACCGCTGCATTTCTACTAGAGAAATAGCTACAGCACACGCTCCTCCTAGTCCGTTAAAGACAGAGACCATCTGCGGCATGTCTGTCATGGCCACACGTTTGGCAGCTACCAATCCTATGATAGTCCCTATGGCCAGGGCCACAGCGATCAGGCCATAACTCATGACTGGATTTCCTTCGGGATTCTCCAGGGGTAAAATTAGTGTAGCTAATATGGCGATTCCCATCCCTGCCGCAGCTTGTAGGTTTCCGCTTCTGGCAGTAGAGGGGCTAGAAAGTCTTCTGAGTCCTAACACAAAGAGGATCACTCCTACCAGGTAGCCCAGATTGACAATTTGGTTAATTAACATAGTTTAGGGTTTCTTATGGAGTGAGTCTGTTATTTCTTTTTCTTAAACATTTCCAGCATGCGGTCTGTAACGGCATGGCCACCTACCACATTGATCATTCCCAGAATGATGCCCAGGAAACCTAATCCCAAAGCCAGGTAATCATCTGCCGCAGAAGTACGGATCAGCAAAATGGCCCCGATGATTACGACGCCGGAAATGGCATTAGCCCCTGACATAAGAGGTGTATGGAGAACGGTAGGCACATTAGAGATCAGTTCATATCCCAGAAAAGTAGCCAGGATAAGCACATAGATCATGGTCAGGTTCTCCCCGAAAAATGCGATTATAGTATCTATCATGAGGCTTTGATTAGCGTATTTGAAACGATTTCATTCTCCCAGTCCGGTACTTCCTGCTCTTCAGACCAGACATACTGAACGAAGTTGAATACATTATTTGAGAATAATTTACTGGCGTGCAGGGGCATTTCAGCAGGTAGGTTGGAGTTCCCTATGATAGCGACTCCGTTTTCATATACCGTTTGATCATTTTGGGTTAAGGCACAGTTCCCACCCGTTATAGCT